>NZ_JFJV02000235.1:0-1821 GCF_000611145.1 Cupriavidus sp. SK-3
GCAGGGGGGTGAAACCGCCTTTGACTTTAAGAGCCTTTGAAGTTGATTTTGCAGTCAAGCAGCTGCAGCCAACGACCAGCCCCTAAAAACAAACAAACCACTCCGAACATCGCACAAAGTTATCCCCCACACCCAAGCAAACTTTCAAATTGCAAGTTAAGATGCGCGAAACGTCCTGGCTTGCAAATCGAAAGTAAATCGCCAGGACCAACCGCCAGCCAGATGGAGAGGCCCATGGCCCACACCGACTTTGCCAGCATGCCATGCCCGATCGCCCGCTCAATGTCAGTGCTGGGCGAGCGCTGGGCCATCCTCCTGCTGCGCGAAGCGTTCTACGGCAGCACCCGCTTCGACGAATTCCAGCGCCACCTGGGCATTGCACCCAACATCCTCAGCGCGCGCCTGAAAAGCCTGGTGGAGCACGGCATGCTGGAACGCCTGCCTGCCCCCGACAGCGCGCGGCACGTCTACCACCTCACCGAGAAGAGCCGCGACTTCTTTCCCGCCTTTGTCGCCCTGAAAGCCTGGGCAGACCGCTGGATGAACGATGCGTGCGGCCCGCACACCGTGCTGCAGGACAAGCGCACCGGCGCCGCGATTGCCGCGCCGGCACTGGCACGCGCGGACGGCAGCCCGCTGACGCTGGACGACCTGCGCGTAGTGCCCGGCCCGGCCGCCAGCGGCGCCCTGCGGCGGCGCCTTGCCCGCGAAGACGATCCAGCCGGACCGGCCAAGCGCGAAACGACGGATGAAACGGAGTCCAGCCATGAATGAACCCCAGGCCAATCCGCTGGCGGCAGCCACGCTGGCGTCCGTGGTTACTGCCGCCCCCACGCAACCGTTGATGCGCGAACTCTTGCGCCGCATTCTGGTACTGGCCGCGCCCACCAGCCTGATCGCGTTCCTGCAGGCGGGCGCACAACTGATCGAGACCTGGCTGGCGGCGCGCCAGGGCACGGCGGCACTGGCGGGCTGGGCAGTCGTGCTGCCCTTCGCCCTGCTGCTGCAACAGATGTCAACCGGGGCCATGGGCGGCGGCGTGGTATCCGCCATCGCCCGCGCGCTGGGCGCGGGCAAGCGCGAGGAGGCTTCCTCCCTGGTGTTGCATGCGCTCATCATCGCCATCACGGCGGGGCTGGTGTTCGCCGTGGCGATGGCGGGCTTCCCGCGCGGCATCCTGGGCGCGGTGGCCGGGCAAACGGCTGCCGACGCGGCCGCCACCTATGCGATCTGGCTGTTCGGCGCCGGCGCGGTGCCAGCGTGGCTGGCCAACACGCTGGCTTCCGTGCTGCGCGGCGGTGGCCGCCATGCACTGGCGGCCCGCGTGCTGGCGCTGATGTGGATCGCCTTCCCTATCCTGGCCTGGGCGCTGGCCGAGCCGGCCGGCATGGGGCTGGCCGGCATCGGCGCCGCACTCGCGGCAGTGTCGTGGGGGGCGGCGCTGGCCATGGCCTGGGTAGTGCTGCGCGGCGGCGCCGGCTTTGTGCCAATGCTGCGGATACGTCCATCGCGCGCGCTGTTCGTGCGCATCCTGTCGGTAGGGCTGGTGGCCTGCGCCCTGGCATCGGTGGCTAACCTGACCACCATCCTGGTGACGGCGCAATTGCGTCATTACGGTACGGCCGCCGTGGCGGCCTACGGCATCTCCGCGCGGCTCGAATTCCTGATGATTCCGCTGGCCTTCGGCGTGGGCTCGGCGCTGACCGCGCTGGTGGGCGGCGCCGTGGGCGCCGGCGACTGGGTTACCGCGCGCCGTACCGCCTGGGCCGGCGCGCTGCTGGCGCTGGCGGTGGCCGGGGCGGGGGGGGCGGCCGGAGGGCC
>NZ_JFJV02000235.1:1826-38782 GCF_000611145.1 Cupriavidus sp. SK-3
CGTAGGCCTGGCGCCGGAGACCTTTGCCGGCCTCTTCACCAAGGACACCGAAGTCGCCGGCATCGCCGCGCGCGCGCTGTCCTGGGTCGCCCCGGCCTTCGGTGGCTTCGGCCTGGGCATGGCACTGTACTTTGCATCGATGGGCGCGGGCCGCATGGGCTGGCCGATGGCGGCCGGCGTGGCCCGCATCGCCCTGGCCGCCGGTGGCGGCTGGGTGCTGGCCAATATGGCCGGCATGGGTCTGGACGGGCACTTCCTGGGCGTGGCGCTGGGCATCAGCGCCTACGGCGTGGTGACCGCGCTGGGCGTGCGCGATGCCAACTGGTCCGCACGCCAGGGCTAACTGGGCTGACTGGGCGACTTGCGCGAATCGCGCGCATCGCCTCAGCGCTGCACCACGCGCGCGTCGCCGCCCAGCCCGGCGTCCCTGACCTCGGCCGGCACCGCCGGCCATCCGCCGCCCAGCGATTTGTACAAGGCCGCCGCGCCATTGAGCACGTCGACCTGGCCCTGGATCGCAGCCAGCTGGGTGTCGAACAGCTTCTCCTGCGCGTTGGTGACTTCGAGATAGCTGGAGTAGCCACCCTCGTAGCGCGCGCCGGCCTGGTCGGCGTACACCGTCAGGCTGCGCTCCTGATTCTGCAGGCTGCCCAGCCGGTTGCGCGTTTCCAGCCCGTTGGCCAGCGCGGTGTTCACATCGGCCAGCGCTGCCAGCACACTGCTCTGGTAGGCCAGCATGGCCTGCTCGCGCTGTGCGCCGGCAGTCTGCACCTGGCCGCGGATGGCGCCGCCCTGGAAGATGGGCTGCGTCAGCCCGGCGGACATGCCCCACACCTGCGAGGCGCTGTGCCACAGCGCGCCCGGCGAGGCCGCGATTGCGCCAAACAGGCCCGACAAGTTCACGGCCGGCAGGTAGAGCGCTTCGGCAGCACCCAGCAGCGCGTTGGCCGCCACCGCATTCTGCTCGGCCTGCAGCACGTCCGGGCGGCGCGCCAGCAGGGCGGCCGGCAGGTCGGCGCCAACCGGCGGCGCCTGCAATTGCGCGATGGACTTGCCACGCTCGATCGGCCCGGCCTCGCGCCCGAGCAGCACCGACAGCGCGTTCTCCGTCTGTGCGATGGACGCGCGCAGCGGCGGGATCGATGCCTCGGTGGCGTAGTAGTCGTTCTCGGCCTGCGCCAGCTCAAGCTGCGAGACCACGCCGCCCGCGTAGCGCATGCGGAAGATATCCAGCGCGCGGCTGCGGGAGTCCAGGGTCTGGCGGGCAACATCCAGCTGCGCGTCAAGCCCGCGCAGGCTGGCATAGCCCTGCACCACCGAGGCGGCCAGCGCCAGCACCACGCCGCGCCGCGCGTATTCCGCGTTCCACAGGTCGGCTTCGGCGGCTTCCGCCTGGCGGCGGATGCGGCCCCACAGGTCGATTTCCCAGCTTGCGTTGGCCAGCAGCTGGTAGCTGTTGCCTGGCCGCTCCAGCGACGCGAACGGCGTGCCGTTGAAGGTGCCGGCGCGCTGGCGCGTGGCCGATGCCGACAGCCCGACTTGCGGGAACAGGCCGGAGCGCGCCACCAGCAGCCGCCCGCGGAACGCGTCGATGCGCGCGGCGGCAATGCGTACGTCGTAGTTGTTGCGCAGCGCGGCGTCGACCAGCGCGTTCAACACCGGATCGCCAAAGCTGTCCCACCAGGCGCTGTCCGCGGCCACGGTCAGCGCGCCGGTATCGAGGCGGTACTGCGGCGGCTGCGCGACGTCCGGACGGCGATAGTCCGGCCCGAGCGCGCAGGCGCCCAGCGCCATCGCGCAGGCGGCCAGGAGAAGGCGGCGCGCGCTCACGATGCCTCTCCCGCCGCGGCTTCGGACTGCACCGCCGGGGCCGGCGCGCCCTTGCGGCTGGCCCATTTGTCGGCGGCCGTGCCGATCAGGTAGGAGAACAGCGGCACGAACACCAGCGCCAGCGTGGTCGCGGCAATCATGCCGCCAATGATGCCGGTGCCGATCGAGTGCCGGGCGTTGGAGCCCGCACCGCTGGCGATAAACAGCGGCACCGCACCCAGGATAAAGGCCAGCGACGTCATCACGATCGGTCGCAGCCGCAGCTTGGCCGCCTCCACCGCGGCGTCGGCGTGCGACATGCCCTCCTTCTGCTTCATCACCGCAAACTCCACGATCAGGATGGCGTTCTTGGCCGCCAGCCCGATCAGCGTGACCATGCCGATCTGGAAATACACGTCATTGGACAAGCCACGCATCAGGATGGCGAGCAGCGCGCCGAACAGGCCAAACGGCACCGCGCTCAGGATCGAGAGCGGCAACGACCACGACTCGTACTGCGCGGCCAGGATCAGGAACACCATCACGATGCCGAACACGAACACGATGGTGGTGGTGTTGCCAGACTTCTTCGCCTCGAACGCCTCGCCGCTCCAGCCGTAGGCGTAGCCCACCGGCAACGCTTCCTTCGCCACCGCTTCCATCGCCGCCAGCGCCTGGCCCGAGCTGTAGCCAGGCGCGGCATCGCCGGTGATCTTGGCCGCCGGGAAGTTATTGAAGCGCGACAGCAGGTCGGGGCCGCTGCTGTAGGTGGTCTTGAGCAGGCCGGACACCGGCGCCATCGCCCCGCTTTGCTGGCGTACGTAGAGGAACTGCAGGTCGTTCGGATTGGCGCGGTACTGCGGCTCGGCCTGCAGGATCACCTGCCAGACCCGGCTGTATTGCGAGAACTGGCTGATGTAGAGCGAGCCGAATTGCGTCTGCAGCGTGCCATAGACATCGGCAATGGGCACACCCATGGTCTCCGCCTTCTCCTTGTCCACTTCCACCCGCATCTGGCGCGAGGCGGCCTGGATGGTGCTGTTGAGGTGGCCCAGCTCCGGATGGCTGGCGGCGGCCTTGATAAAGGCGCGCGTAGTCGCCTCCAGCTCCGCGGTGGTGCCGGTGCCGCGGCTTTGCAGCCAGAACTCGAAGCCGCCCTGCGAGCCCAGTCCGGGGATCGACGGCGGATTGACCGGGATGATGATGGCTTCGGGAATGGCGCGCAGCTTCGGCGTGATCGACTGCAACATGCCCGGCACCAGCAGGTCGGGCTTGTCGCGCTCGCCGAACGGCTTCATGGCGACGAAGACCGTGCCGGCATTGGTCTTGTACTGGCTGTCGATAAAGCTGTAGCCGGACAGTGCGGAGGCGTCCTGCACCGCGGGGTGCTCGCGGAACATGGCCGCCACCTGCGAGGTGATTTTCTCGGTACGGTCCAGGCTGGCGGAATCCGGCATCATCACCGCCACCAGCACATAGCCCTGGTCCTCGGATGGCACGAAGGCGGTGGGAATCCGGCTGAACAACTGCCACACCGCCAGCAGCATCAGGCCGAAGCAAAGCAGCGCCACCACCGAGCGCCGCATGAACACGCGCACCCAGCCGCCATAGTGATGCACCAGCCGGTCGAAGCGCTTGTTGAACCAGACAAAGCCGCGCCACGGCTCGTGATGGCCCGGCTTGAGGATCAGCGCGGCCAGCGCCGGCGACAAGGTCAGCGCGACGAAGCCCGAGATCACCACCGACACCACGATGGTCAGCGCGAACTGCCGGTACAACTGCCCGGTGGTGCCCGAGACGAAGGCCACCGGGATAAACACCGCCGAGAGCACCAGCACGATGGCGATCACCGGGCCTGTCACTTCCTTCATCGCGCGCAGCGTGGCGTCCTTTGGCGACAGGTGGAACTCCGCCATATTGCGCTCGACGTTTTCCACCACCACGATGGCGTCGTCGACCACGATGCCGATCGCCAGCACCAGCGCGAACAAGGTCAGCAGGTTGATCGAGAAACCCAGCGCCAGCAGCCCGGCAAAGGTGCCGAGGATCGAGACGAACACCGCCAGCACCGGGATGATGGTGGCGCGTACGTTCTGCAGGAAGATAAACACCACCAGCACCACCAGGATCACCGCCTCGATCAGGGTGTGCACCACCTCGTCGATGGATGCGCGCACGAACTCGGTGGTGTCGAGCGCCACCTTGTAGCTCACACCCTTCGGAAAGGTCTTGGACATCTCGTCCAGCGCCTTCTGCACGTCCTTGGCCACCTGCAGCGCATTGGAGCCGGGCTGCTGGTACACGGCGATGATGGTGGCCGGCTTGCCGTTGAGCGCGGAGCGCAGCGTGTACTGCTGCTGGCCGATCTCGGCGCGGCCCACGTCGCGCAGGCGCACCACCGCGGCGCCGGTGTTGTCGGCGCGCAGAATGATGTTCTCGAACTGCTCCGGCGTGGTCAGGCGGCCCGGCGTGACCAGCGGGAAGGTCAGTTCCACCGGCTTGCTGTTGGGCGCCTGGCCCACGCTGCCGGCGCCGAACTGTTCATTCTGGCTCTGCACCGCGCGTTGCACGTCCTGCGCGGTGATGCCCAGCGCCGCCATGCGGTCCGGCTTGAGCCAGATGCGCATGGCAAGGTCGGCCGAACCCATGATCTGCGCCTGGTTGGCGCCGTTGACGCGCTTGATGGCGTCGAGCACATAGAGGTTGGCGTAGTTGTTGATGTACTGCTGGTCGAAGCTGCCGTCGGGCGAATACACGCCGATCAGCAGCAGGAAGCTGGAGGAGCGCTTCTGCACATTGATGCCGGTCTTCTGCACGGTGTCGGGCAGCTGCGGCAGCGCCAGGTTGACGCGGTTCTGCACCTGCACCTGCGCGGTGTCGGGATCGGTGCCGATGTCGAAATACACGTTGAGCGTCATCGACCCCGTGGGTGACGACGTCGACTGCATGTAGATCATGTTGTCGGCGCCATTGACCTGGGTCTCGATGGGCGCCGCGACAGTCTGTGCCACGGTGTCGGAATCCGCGCCGGCATAAGTGGCGCTGACCGTGACCTGCGGCGGGGTGATGTCGGGGTACTGGGCGATCGGCAGGGCGAACATCGAGACCAGGCCGCCGATCACGATGATTAGCGACAGTACCGCCGCAAAAATGGGCCGCTGGACGCAGAAGGCGGAGAGCATGGCGGTCTCCGTGTCAGGAGGACTTGGCCACGGGCCTGGCCTCGCCCCCGGCTGGCGCGGACTGGGCCGACGGGGCGGAAGCCGGCACGCTGCCCACCCCCACGGCGGCCGGCGGCGCTTCGCCGGCGATCTTGACGGGCGCGCCCGGCGCAAGCTTGCTCGCGCCGTCCACCACCACCGTCTCGCCGGGCCCCAGGCCCTGGGCGATGCGCCACATCGAACCGGAGAGGTCACCCACGGTCACCGGCCGGGGCGCGGCCTTGCCGTCCTTGTCCACCACGAAGACCAGGTCGCCCTTGGGCCCGTGGACCACGGCGCGCTGCGGCACCACGATGGCACCGGGCCGCGTGGCGCCGCTCACCAGCACCCGCACGAACTGGCCGGGGCGCAGCGTGCCCTCGGGGTTGGGCATCTCCGCGCGTACCAGGTACGTACCGGTCTGCTGGTTGTAAGTGGCATCGGCAAAGGTAATGCGGCCCTTGCGGGGAAACTCGCTGCCGTCGGCAAGCACCACCGTGACCGCGTAGTGCTGGTCGGGAGGCGGCACCATCTGCTTGCTGGCCTGCTGGGCGCGGAATTCGAGAGTCTGGGGTTCGGAGACACTGAAATTGATGCGCATCGGCGTCAGCGTGGACACCGTGGTCAGCAGGCTGTTGGTCGTGCTCACGTAGGCGCCCTCCGGCAGCACGGCGGAGCTGGACACGCCATCCACCGGCGAGCGCACATAGGTGTAGGACAGGTTGAGCTGCTGCTCCTCGACTTGCGCGCGGGCCTGTTCCACCCCGGCCGCGGCGGCGTGATAGTTGCCGGTGGCATCGTCGAGGTCTTTCGCCGACAGCGCGTTGCGCTCGGCCAGCGGCTTGACCCGTGCCAGGTTGGCGCGCGCCACCTCCAGCCGGGCGCGCTCTTGCGCCAGTTGCGCCCTGGCTGCGTCGAGCTGGGCCTGGAAGGGCTTGTGGTCGATCTCGAACAGCAACTGGCCGGCCTTGACCATGGCGCCTTCCACATAGGCCCGCTTCACCAGGAAGCCGGACACCCGGCCGCGGATGTCGACCGCCTGGTCGCTCTGGGTCTGGCCCACGAACTCGAAGGTGACCGGCAAATCCTGCGCCACGGTCTTGACGACCTGCACCGGCACCGCCTGCTGCGCCGCAGGCGGCGCTTCCTGCTTGCCGCAGGCGGCCAGCGCCCACGCTGCCGCCACCGGCAGCAATGCCGTCCACCGCCGACCCGTCCGCTTCATTTCCAGCCCTCCCGCATTCGCCTGGCCGGCCGGCGGCTGCCGAACGGACGCAATTAGCCCGGCAAGTTAAGCGCAGGAGCGAAAAGCGCACAATTCAATCTTTTTTGCGGCGTGTTAAGTACTTTAGAGAGCACCGTGAAACCGCCCGCCCGCCGCCGGGTGCGGCTTTCATTACTTGCCAGGGTACGCATCTTGCATTGGCCGGAAGGCGATGTGCCCAAAACCGTGCCGGCCTCTTGAATGTGCCCGCCGGCAGCCTCAACTAGCCGCGTCATGCATCGCGCGGCAAAAGCGCCGCCGGCCAGACACGCGGGTACGGCTGCGAGCACGCAGGCTGCGGAACACCGGCACTTCGCCTGCGGTTACACCTGCGCCATCGCGCCGGAATGATGTAAAACAAAACAGGACGCCACAAATTTCGGTGCGTCCGCTCTTCTGGAGGCGGCATGCCCCCTCGCACCACCGTTTTCGTCGCGGCCATCGTGGTTGGCCTGTTGCACGGCTATATCGGCCTGCGCCTGTTACCCGACCTGCCGGTGGCGTTCGCCGTCAAGGCACTTGCCGTGGCGTGGCTGGCGCTGTCCTGGCCGCTGATCCCCGCCGGCCTGCTCGCGCGGCGCCTGGACCAGCCATGGTGCGACGCGCTCACCTGGGTAGGCATGCTGGCTATGGGCTTCTTTTCCTCTCTGCTTGTGCTGACGCTGGCGCGCGACGTTGTGCTGCTGGTGGGCGCCGTCACTGGCTGGCACCCGGCCTGGCTGCTGTCGCGCACCGCTGCCGCGGTACCGGTGCTGGCGCTGCTGGTTACCGCGCTGGGGCTGTTCAATGCGCGGCGGCTGGCGCAGGTGGTGGAGGTGGAAGTGCCGATTGCCGGCCTGCCCGACTCGCTGCACGATTTCACCATCGTGCAGATCAGCGATATCCATGTTGGCCCCACCATCAAGCGCGCCTATCTGGAACGCATCGTCGCGCGCGTCAACGCGTTGCAGCCGGACGCCATCGCCATCACCGGCGACCTGGTCGACGGCACGGTACGCGAGCTGGCGCCGCACACGGCGCCGCTGGGCGACCTGAAGGCGCGCCACGGCACGTACTTCGTCACCGGCAACCACGAGTACTACGTCGGCGCCGAGCCGTGGATCATCGAACTGCGCAGGCTGGGCCTGCAGGTGCTGATGAACGAGCACGTGGTGATCGGGCAGGATGAAGACGCACTGGTGCTGGCCGGCGTGACCGATTATTCCGCCCACCGCTTCGACGAAAGCCATCGCAGCGACCCGGCGCGCGCGCTGGACGGCGCGCCATCTGTCGTCGCCGTGCGTGTGCTGCTGGCGCACCAGCCGCGCACCGCGCCCGCCGCTTCCAATGCTGGCTTCGACCTGCAGCTTTCCGGACATACGCACGGCGGCCAGTTCTGGCCGTGGAACCTGTTTGTGCCGATGCAGCAGCCCTATACCGCCGGGCTGAACCGGCATGAGGCGATGTGGGTGTATGTGAGCAGGGGCACCGGCTATTGGGGGCCGCCCAAGCGCCTTGGCGCGCCGTCGGAAATTACGAAGCTGAAGCTGGTGCGCAAGCCGGCGCCGCCGCTCAATGCGGATGTGGCGTAAACGCGGACACGCAAGAAGCAAAGGGCCCCGCGCGAGCGGGGCCCCAGACTGCTGGCGGCCAGTAACGAGCACCGCCAGGCCAATCGTGCTTATCGCGCGATAGGCTTGTAGCGGATACGCTTGGGCTTGGCGCCCTCCTCACCGAGGCGGCGCTTCTTGTCGGCCTCGTACTCCTGGTAGTTGCCCGGGAAGAACTCCACGTGCGACTCGCCCTCGAAGGCCAGGATGTGGGTGGCGATCCGGTCCAGGAACCAGCGATCATGCGAGATCACCATCACGCAGCCGGCGAACTCCAGCAGCGCATCTTCCAGCGCGCGCAGCGTTTCCACGTCCAGGTCGTTGGACGGTTCATCGAGCAGCAGCACGTTGCCGCCCGAGATCAGCGTCTTGGCCAGGTGCAGACGCCCGCGCTCGCCGCCCGAGAGCGTGCCCACGTGCTTCTGCTGGTCCGAGCCCTTGAAGTTGAAGCGGCCGATATAGGCGCGCGACGGTGTTTCGTAGCGGCCCACGGTCAGCACGTCGGCGCCGCCGGAGATCTCTTCGAACACGGTCTTGCTGCCGTCGAGCGCATCGCGGCTCTGGTCCACGTAGGCCATCTTCACGGTCGGGCCCACCTTGATCTCGCCGCTGTCCGGCGTTTCCTTGCCGGTGAGCATGCGGAAGAAGGTCGACTTGCCGGCGCCGTTCGGGCCGATGATGCCGACGATGGCGCCGGGCGGCACCTTGAAGCTGAGGTCGTCGATCAGCAGGCGGTCGCCGTAGGCCTTGCTCACACCGTTGAATTCGATCACCTCGTTGCCCAGGCGCTCACCCGCGGGGATGAAGATTTCCTGGGTTTCGTTGCGCTTCTGGTATTCCTGGCTGTTCAGTTCGTCGAAGCGCGCCAGACGCGCCTTGGACTTGGCCTGGCGCCCCTTCGGGTTCTGCCGCACCCACTCCAGTTCCTTGTGCAGCGCCTTCTGGCGGGCCGACTCGCTCGACTCTTCCTGCTTCAGGCGGGCTTCCTTCTGGTCCAGCCAGGAGCTGTAGTTGCCCTTCCAGGGGATGCCGTGGCCGCGGTCCAGCTCCAGGATCCATTCGGCCGCGTTGTCCAGGAAGTAGCGATCGTGGGTCACCGCCACCACGGTGCCGGGGAAGCGCGTGAGGAACTGCTCCAGCCACTCCACCGATTCCGCATCCAGGTGGTTGGTGGGTTCGTCGAGCAGCAGCATGTCGGGGCGCGACAGCAGCAGGCGGCACAGCGCCACGCGGCGCTTCTCGCCGCCGGACAGGTTGCCCACCTTGGCATCCCAGGGCGGCAGGCGCAGCGCGTCGGCTGCGATTTCCAGCTGCAGCTCGGCGTTGTTGCCGTCGCTGGCCGCGAGGATCGCTTCGTACTTGGCCTGGTCCGCCGCCAGCGCGTCGAAGTCGGCGTCCGGTTCCGCATAGGCCGCGTAGATCTCATCGAGCTTCTGGCGTGCCTCGAACACGCCGCCCAGCGCGGCTTCCACCGATTCGCGCACCGTCTGTTCGGGATCGAGCTGCGGTTCCTGCGGCAGGTAGCCGATGTTCAGGTTGGGCATGGGCGTGGCTTCGCCCTCGATCTCCTTGTCGATGCCCGCCATGATCTTCAGCACGGTCGACTTGCCCGAGCCGTTCAGGCCCAGCACGCCGATCTTGGCGCCCGGGAAGAAGGACAGCGAGATGTCCTTGAGAATGTGACGCTTGGGCGGAACGATCTTGCCCACGCGGTTCATGGTGAAAACGTACTGTGCCATGCGAATCCGAGTGAATTGGGGGAGGTGAAATGCGGGAATCGGCCAAGTGTAGCAAAGCCGGTCCGGCCGCGGCCCGTCAGGACGCTTTCCCGGCGCGCAAGGTGCCGGCCGGGCGCCTGCGCGCGCGTGTCAGGCTGGACGTCAGCCGGCGGTAGGCGATATCCATGTGCCGCTGTATCAGCGCGCGCGCCAGCTCGGGATCCTTGCCGCGCAGCGCCGCCAGCACGGCGCGGTGCTCCGTGATCGCCCGCGCCCACACCCCGGGCGTTTCGAAGTGGCTGTCCAACTGATCGAACAGCGGGCCCAGGCGCAGGTCGAAGAGCCGCCGCACCACGCCCACCAGCACGCTGTTGCCGGTGGCCTCGGCCACGCGCACGTGGAACAGGCGGTCGGCATCGAGCGGCGTGAGGCCCGCGGCGGCATCGGCGGCCATCTGCGCGATCGCCTCCTCGATCGCGTCGAACTGGGCCTTGCGCCCGTTTCTTGCCGCCAGCGCGGCAACCTCGCCCTCCACCAGCGCGCGGGCGCGGATCAGTTCGAGCGGTCCCTCCTCGCCGGACAGGTCGAAACCCGCATCGGCGCGCGAAGGCGGTTCGCACACATAGATGCCCGAGCCCATCCGCACTTCGATATAGCCCTCGACCTCGAGCGCGATCAACGCCTCGCGCAGCGACGGCCGGCTCACGCCGAGCTGCACCGACAGATCCCGCTCCGCCGGCAGGCGCGAGCCCACCGGAAACTCGCCGGCCAGGATCAGCCCGCGCAACTGGTTGCTGATCTGGCGGTAAAGGCGCTGTGGCTCGATCGGTTGGATAGGCATGGACAAGCAGCCCCGAGTGGCCAGCACAGATCTCCAGTGCGCGAATCGTGCGCTGGCGGTTGCGGTGTTTCGCAATCTCGCGCCGCCGGCTCGCGACGCGAAATTGGTTTGACCAGTTGTCCAGTCGGCTGAAGTCTAGGCAGCGCGCCGTTCAATGTCCAGGCGCAGCGCGAATGCACTGCAGCATCGGCACCGGGATCCCCGGCGGCAGTAGAGACCCCTAATTGGTAATACCAGTTTACCTGTCGATAGTCCTGAACTAGACTCCGCTCACTCGGCATGCGCGCGGCAAGGCAGTGGCGGTCGCAGGCATCCGGATCTGCATCGCACAAGAAAGCGGGCATCAGCACACGTGGCGCGAAAGCGCTGGACGTCGCTACGCGGCCCCCGCAGAACGCAGGAGACCCGAGTGAACGACGAAAAACCGCCGAAGCCCCCGGCGCACCCCGTGCGCCGCAGCCAGGCCTGGTTCGGCCGGCTTGACCGCGATGGATTCATCTACCGCTCGTGGCTGAAAAACCGCGGCATTCCCCACGATCAGTTCGACGGCCGCCCGGTCATCGGCATCTGCAACACGTATTCCGAACTCACCCCCTGCAATTCGCATTTCCGCACGCTGGCCGAACAGGTCAAGATCGGCGTGTGGGAAGCAGGCGGCTTTCCGCTCGAATTCCCGGTGATGTCGCTGGGCGAGACCATGCTGCGCCCGACCGCGATGCTGTTCCGCAACCTGGCCAGCATGGACGTGGAAGAATCGATTCGCGGCAATCCGATCGATGGCGTGGTGCTGCTGATGGGCTGCGACAAGACCACGCCGGCGCTGATGATGGGCGCGGCGTCCTGCGACCTGCCCACCATCGGCGTGTCCGGCGGCCCGATGCTGAGCGGCAAGTTTCGCGGCGGCGAGCTGGGCTCCGGCACCGATGTCTGGAAGATGTCGGAAGAAGTGCGGGCCGGACAGATGTCGCAGGAGGATTTCTTCGAAGCCGAAAGCTGCATGCACCGCTCGCATGGCCACTGCATGACCATGGGCACCGCGTCGACCATGGCCAGCATGGTGGAAGCACTCGGCATGAGCCTGCCCGGCAACGCCGCGATTCCGGCGGTGGACAGTCGCCGCAACGTGCTGGCGCGCGCCTCGGGGCGCCGCATCGTGGAGATGGTCAAGGACAACCTGGTGATGTCGCGGATCCTCACCCGGCCTGCCTTCGAGAACGCCATCCGCGTCAACGCGGCGATCGGCGGCTCGACCAACGCGGTGATCCACCTGCTTGCCATCGCCGGCCGCATCGGCGTCAGGCTGAGCCTGGAAGACTGGGACGCATTGGGTCACGAACTGCCCTGCCTGCTCGACCTGCAGCCCTCCGGGCGCCACCTGATGGAAGATTTCTATTACGCCGGCGGACTGCCGGCGGTAATCCGTGAACTGGGCGCGGTGCTGGCGCGCGACGCGCTGACCGTCAACGGCAAGACGCTGTGGGACAACTGCAAGGACGCGCCCAACTGGAACCGCGAAGTCATCCACGCCTTCGACGCGCCCTTCAAGGCGAACGCGGGGATTGCCGTGCTGCGCGGCAACCTGTGCCCCGACGGCGCGGTGATCAAACCCTCCGCCGCCACCCCGGCGCTGCTCAGGCACACGGGCCGCGCGGTGGTGTTCGAGAACAGCGAGCATATGCACCAGCGCCTCGACGACGAATCGCTCGATGTGGACGAAACCTGCGTGCTGGTGCTCAAGAACTGCGGCCCGCGCGGCTACCCCGGTATGGCCGAGGCCGGCAACATGCCGCTGCCGCCCAAGGTGCTGCGCAAGGGCATCACCGACATGGTCCGCGTCTCGGATGCGCGCATGAGCGGCACCGCCTACGGCACGGTGGTGCTGCACGTGGCGCCCGAGGCCGCGGCCGGAGGCCCGCTTGCGCTGGTGCGCGACGGCGACATGGTCGAACTGGATGTACCGGCGCGCAAGCTGCACCTGCATGTCGGCGACGAGGAATTGCTGCGCCGCCGCGCAGCGTGGCAAGCGCCTGCCCTGCCGATGGAGCGCGGCTGGACCCGGCTCTATGTCGAGCACGTGCAGCAAGCCAACCTGGGCGCCGACATGGATTTCCTGGTGGGCAAGAGCGGCGCCGCCGTACCCAAGGACAACCACTGAGACGCGTTGTCGCTACGCGGCTTTCTGCTGTTTTGCATTCGCGACGCACGGCCGCTCCCGGCATGAACGGCCAACGGAGACACCACGCATGGCATCGGTTCAGATTCGCGGCATCCAGAAGTACTTCGGCAGCACGCAGGTCATCCGCGGCGTGGACATCGACATCGCCGACGGCGAGTTCACCGTGCTGGTGGGACCATCCGGCTGCGGCAAGTCCACGCTGTTGCGCATGATTGCCGGGCTGGAGGAAATCACCACCGGCGAGATCGCCATCGGCGGCCGGGTGGTCAATCGCCTGCCACCCAAGGAGCGCGACATCGCCATGGTGTTCCAGAACTATGCGCTCTATCCGCATATGACGGTCTACGACAACATGGCTTTCTCGCTCAAGCTTGCCAAGGGCGACAAGGCCGAGATCAGGCAGAAGGTGGACAAGGCTTCCGCCATTCTCGGCCTGGGCAGTTTGCTGGATCGCTACCCGCGCCAGCTTTCGGGCGGCCAGCGGCAGCGCGTGGCGATGGGACGCGCCATCGTGCGCGATCCGCAAGTGTTCCTCTTTGACGAACCGCTCTCCAACCTCGACGCCAAGCTGCGCGTGCAGATGCGCGCGGAGATCAAGGAGCTGCACCAGCGCCTGCGCACCACCTCGGTCTACGTCACGCATGACCAGATCGAAGCCATGACCATGGGCGACCAGATCGTGGTCATGCGCGATGGCCGCGTGGAGCAACGCGGCAAGCCGCTGGACCTCTACGACCATCCCGACAATCTCTTCGTGGCCGGTTTCATCGGCTCGCCCGCGATGAACTTCGTGCCCGGCGTGCTGCGCCGCCAGGGCGGCGAGACCGTTGTCGAGTTTCCCGATGGCACGCGCCTGCCGCCCCCCGCGCGCTTCGACGCCAGCGCCGGGACCGATGGCCAGCGCGTGATCTATGGCGTGCGGCCCGAGCACCTGAGCCTGGGCGCGCCCGGCCAGGGGCTGCCCAACCGCGTGTCGGTGGTCGAGCCTACCGGCGCCAACACCGAGATCTATTCGCGCTTCTGCGAAACGGACTTCATCTCGATATTCCGCGAGCGCCATGACTTCGCCGCGGGCGACATCCTGAACCTCGTGCCCGACCACCAGCACACCCACCTGTTCGATGCCGACACGGGCCAGTCGCTGCTGCGGCACGGCACGCCGGATGCGCAGGGCGATCCGGGAAACAGGCATGACCAGCACGGGGCGGAACCCCTGACCACGGAGGAGACAAAACGATGAGCGCACCGACCAACTTCACGAGACGCGATTTCCTGGCATCCACGGCTGCCGTCGCCGCCACCACGGCGCTGGGCGGCCATGCCTTCGCCGCGCCTGCCCCGCTGCAGTACAAGCCGGAAGCGGGCGCCAAGCTGCGCGTGCTGCGCTGGAAGCGTTTCGTGCAGGGCGACGAAGACCTGTGGAACGCCAACACCAAGAAGTTCTCCGAACTCACCGGGATCGAGGTGCGCGTCGACAACGAAGGCTGGGAAGACGTGCGCCCCAAGGCCGCCGTGGCGGCCAGCGTCGGGAGCGGGCCTGACGNNGACGTCATCGTCGGCTGGTTCGACGACCCGCAGCAGTATCCCGACAAGCTCGTCGACCTGACCGACCTGGCCAATTACCTCGGCGGCAAATATGGCGGCTGGTACGACGTGTGCCGCAAATATGGCACGCACAACGGCAAGTGGGTCGGCCTGCCGCTGGGCGTGGTGGGCAATGCACTGGTCTATCGCGACAGCCATGTCAAGGCAGCCGGCTTTGAGGCCATCCCCAAGGACCTCGCCGGCTTTCTCAAGCTGTGCCAGGGGCTCAAGGCCAAGAACACGCCCTGCGGCTTCGCGCTGGGCAAGGCGGTGGGCGACGGCAACAACTGGGCGCACTGGCTGCTTTGGTCGCATGGCGGCATGCTGGTCGATACCAAGGGCAAGGTCGTGGTCAACTCGCCCGAGACCTGGGCGGCGCTGGAGTATGCCAAGCAGCTCTATGCCACCTTCGTGCCCGGCACGCTGTCCTGGCAGGACCCGTCGAACAACAAGGCCTTCCTGGACGGCCAGATCAGCCTGACCGCCAACGGCATCTCGGTCTACTACGCGGCCAAGAATTCGAAGGAGCCCAAGCTGCAGGAGATGGCGCGGGACATCCAGCACGCGCACTTTCCGATCGGCACGTCGGGCAAGCCCACCGAACTGATGCAGATCACGCAAATGATGCTGTTCAAATATTCCAAGTTCCCGAACGCGGCCAAGGCCTACCTGCAATTCATGATGGAACCGGAGCAGTACAACCCATGGATGGAAGCCGCCATCGGCTACGTCAGCCAGCCGCTCAAGGCCTACGAGGCCAACCCGATCTGGACGGCCGACCCCAAGCACACCGTCTATCGCGACTCCGCCGCGCTGATGCTCGACAACGGCCACGCCGGCCCGCTGGGCACCGCTTCGGCCGCGTCCATGGCTGACTACATCGTGCTCGACATGGTGGCCGAGGCGGCCAGCGGTTCCAGGACGCCGAAGGAGGCGGCGGCGCGCGCGGCGCAGCGTGCCGAGCGCTACTACAAGGCGTGACGTAGCCAACGCCGGAAGCAGAGAAGGCGCGGCGGCACTCCGCCGCGCCGCCGTTCTGAAGATCCGGTCCGGGGCGCTCCCAGCGCCGGACCGGCAGCCGCCGAGGGGATCCATGCTATCCCGCCTGTTGAACAACCGCCATACGCTGGGGCTGCTGTTCATGCTGCCCACGGCGCTGTTGCTGCTGGTCTTCCTGACGTATCCGCTCGGCCTCGGCGTCTGGCTCGGCTTCACCAATACCAAGATCGGCGGCACCGGCGAATGGATCGGGCTGGCCAACTACAGCTACCTGGCGGGCGACTCGCTGACGCAACTGGCGCTGTTCAACACGCTGTTCTACACGCTGGTGGCCAGCGTGCTGAAGTTCGCGCTGGGGCTGTGGCTGGCGCTGCTGCTCAACAAGAACCTGCCGTTCAAATCGTTCTTCCGCGCCATCGTGCTGCTGCCGTGGATCGTGCCGACGGCGCTGTCGGCGCTGGCCTTCTGGTGGATCTACGATGCGCAGTTTTCCATCATCAGCTGGACCCTGGTCAAGCTCGGGCTGATCGACCGCTATATCGATTTCCTCGGCGACCCGTGGCTGGCCCGCTTCTCCACCATCGCCGCCAATGTCTGGCGCGGTATTCCCTTCGTCGCGATCTCGCTGCTGGCCGGGCTGCAGACCATCTCGCCCTCGCTGTACGAGGCGGCCTCGATCGACGGCGTCACGCCGTGGCAGCAGTTCCGCTATGTCACGCTGCCGTTGCTGACGCCGATCATCGCGGTGGTGATGACCTTCTCCGTGCTGTTCACCTTCACCGATTTCCAGCTGATCTACGTGCTCACGCGCGGCGGCCCGCTCAACGCCACTCACCTGATGGCCACGCTGTCCTTCCAGCGCGCGATTCCCGGCGGCTCGCTGGGTGAAGGCGCGGCGATCGCCACCATGATGGTGCCCTTCCTGCTGGCTGCCATCCTGTTCTCTTACTTCGGCCTGCAGCGGCGCGGCTGGCAACAGGGAGGCGACAAATGAAAGCAAAAGCGATGACCGCGCCCGAGCAGCAGGGCATGGACTACCTGCAATCGATACCGCGGCGCTGGGTGACCATCTACATCCCGCTGGGCATCTTCGTCTTCGTGCTGCTGTTTCCGTTCTACTGGATGGCGATCACCGCCTTCAAGCCGGATGGCGAACTGCTGATGCGCAGCGCCAACCCGTTCCTGGTGATGGCGCCCACCTTCGCGCATTTCAAGAAGCTGCTGTTCAACACGCCCTACCCGGCCTGGCTGCTCAATACCGTGATCGTCTCGACGGTGTCGACCTTCGCCTCGCTGGCCGCGAGCGTACTGGCCGCCTATGCGATCGAGCGGCTGCGCTTCCAGGGCGCGAAGCAAGTCGGGCTGGCCATCTTCCTGGCCTACCTGATCCCGCCCTCGATCCTGTTTATCCCGCTGGCATCGATCGTGTTCCAGCTCGGCCTGTTCGATACGCGCTGGGCGCTGATCCTGACCTATCCCACCTTCCTGATCCCGTTCTGCACCTGGCTGCTGATGGGCTACTTCCGCTCCATCCCTTACGAACTGGAAGAATGCGCGCTGATCGACGGCGCCACCCGCTGGGAGATCCTGGTCAAGATCATCCTGCCGCTGGCCGTGCCGGGACTGATCTCCGCCGGCATCTTCGCCTTCACGCTGTCATGGAACGAGTTTATCTACGCGCTGACCTTTATCTCGTCGTCCGAGGTGAAGACGGTGCCGGTGGGCATCGTCACCGAACTGATCGAGGGCGACGTCTACCATTGGGGCGCGCTGATGGCCGGCGCCTTGCTGGGCTCGCTGCCGGTAGCACTGGTGTACTCGTTCTTTGTCGAGTATTACGTGTCGGGCATGACGGGGGCGGTGAAGGAATAGGGAATAGGGAATAGGCAATAGGCATAGGCGGAGAAGCGCCGGACAAGCGCAACGGCACCGGGCATGAACGCCTGGCAAGGGCAGGTTAAAATGCCCGTTGTCCCGCCGCCAACCGCCGGCACCGCCGAATCACCCCGTATTCAAGCCCGATCCGATGAGCAAACCCGCCCGCACCCTCACCTTCAAGTGCAAGAAGTGCACCAAGCCCGTCACGCTGTTTCTGCAGAAGGTATCCGCCTGCTCGCACATCACGCCGTACCAGGGCTGGTGCAAATGCGGTGAGCTGGTTCGTCACGCCACCGGCGACAAGGATGCGGTCGAGTCCTTCGTTACCTCCGTCGACGGCAACTGGGCGCACCACCACCATCACCACCATTGAGCAGCCGTAGCCATCCCGCTCCCGCCAGCGAAACCTGGCGCCCCGGCGCCAAGGATCCGCTGCGTTTCCTGAGCGCGTATCCTGAAGGCGTGCTCGACCAGGTGCGCCAGCTGGTTGCCGCCAATCGCCTTGGCGAGCACCTGGCGAAAAAATACCCGGCCCGGCATACCGTGCAGACAGACCGCGCGCTGTACGACTACACCGCCGAGCTGAAGCAGGAATTCCTGCGCACCGCGCCGCCAATCCACAAGGTCGCGTTCGACGCGAAGATCGACGTGGTGCATCGCGCCCTCGGGCTGCACACCGCCATCTCGCGCGTGCAGGGTGGCAAGCTCAAGGCCAAGAAGGAAATCCGCGTGGCCTCGCTGTTCAAGGAAGCGCCGCCCGAATTCCTGCGCATGATCGTGGTGCACGAACTCGCGCACCTGAAGGAAAGCGATCACAACAAGGCGTTCTACCGCCTGTGCGAATACATGGAGCCGGCGTATCACCAGCTCGAGTTCGACACGCGCCTGTTCCTGGCGTGGCGTGAACTGGAGCAGGCACAGCGCTAGCCCCCTCGCCTCTCAAGGCTCAAGGCTCAAACCGCGCCCGGGCTCATCACCACTGTCTTCCGATACGTCCCCTGTGCCACCAGGCGATGCAGCACGCACACCTGTACGTTGCCGGCGAAAGCGGCCTGCCTGACGGCTGCCGCCATATGCGCCAGCACGACCGCGGCCATGGCGGCCTGCACCGGCTCCGGACGCGCGTTGGTCATCACGAGGTGCGTCACGACGAAGCCGGCTTCGGGGTCGTCGCCGGTCAGCGCAACTTCCGCCACCAGCAGGCGGCTCTTGAGAACCGCCAGTTGCGCGTAGCCATGACCTGCGAGCTCGCGGTGCACGCCGGCGAACACCTGCGTGAAATCGATCCTGTCGGCGAGTTGCCGCGTGGTTTCGGTAATCAGGTGCGGCATGATCAGTCCGGTTTCACCGAGGCGGAGGACACGGCGCGGGTCCAGCTCGACTGCGCCTGCGACAGGAACTGGCGGAAGCCGGCAGGATCGAGCGGCCGGGCTTCCACGCCAAGCGCCAGCAGGCGTTCCTGCATCTGCTTGTCGGCGAGCACCGCATTCAACTCGTGGTTGAGCCGGTTGAGGATATCGCCCGGCAGCTTGCCCGGCGCCATGATTCCGTACCACGGCGCCGCGTCGAAATCGCGCACGCCCTGCTCGCGCATGGTGGGCACACCCGGCAGCAAGGCGGAGCGTCGTGCGCCGGTCTGCGCCAGCGGCACCACCGTGCCGGCTTTGATGTGCGGCAGCAGCAGCACGGGGCTGTCGAACATCAGCGCGATCTGCCCGCCCAGCAGATCGTTGATGGCCGCGCCCGACCCCTTGTAGGGAGAGTGCAGCAGGCGCGCACCGGTAGCCTGCGAGAACATCGCCCCGATGATGTGCTGGGGCGTGCCGTTGCCCGCCGAGCCGTAGGCGATGGTGTCGGGCGCCGCGACGGACGCGCGCACCAGCGCGGGCACGGCATCGAAGCGCTGCCCGCGGGTGCCGGCCACCAGGATGAATGGCACCGTGCCGATCAGGCCTACGCCGGCCAGGTCCTTCGCCGGGTCGTAGGGCAGCGCCGGATACAGCGCCTTGCCGACCGAGACCGGCCCGACCGCGCCGAGCAACAAGGTATAGCCATCGGCCGGCGCCTTGCTGACATAGTCGCTGCCGATGGTGCCGCCCGCGCCGGGCCGGTTCTCCACCACCACGGATTGCTTCAGGCGGACCTGCAGTTCTTTCCCGATCAGGCGGGCGAGCGAGTCGGTGGTGGCGCCGGGCGCATACGGCACCACCAGGCGGATCGGGCGTTCCGGATAGGCAGCGCTGGCGGCTGGCGCGAATGTCAGGCAGATCGCGGCGGCAGCGAGCACGGGCGACAAAAAGGCGGGCAGCCGGCGGTTGCGCCGGTCGGCGCTGGAATGGCATGACATGGGGGTCTCCTGGTGTTTTCCATGTTGTGCATGCATTCCAGCAGTTACGACATGCTCTGTAAAATGATGAATCGATTTTCAATTCATCACGACAGATTATGAGATCAACGGCCACGCCCGAAGCCATGGACCTGCGCCTGGTCCGCAGCTTCATGGCCGTTGCCCGCCATGGCAGCGTGACCGCCGCGGCCGATTCGCTCGGCCTGACGCAACCGGCCTTGTCACAGCACCTGCGTATCTTCGCGCAGAGCCTGGGGGTGCCGCTGTTCGGACGCGTGGGCCGCAAGCTGGAACTCACCGATGCGGGCAGGCAACTGGTGCTGGCGCTCGAGCCCGTGCTCGATCAGCTCGAACGGGTCATCGTATCCGCAGCCTCCCAGCACGGCGCGGTGGAGGGCACGCTGCGCATCGGCGCCACCCATACCTATCTTTCCGCGCTGGTGATGCCTGCCGTGCAAGCGCTGGTCGATGCACATCCGGGACTGGATATCCAGGTGTTCGAGTTTGCCGCCGCCGAGGTCGACCGTTCCCTGCTGGACGGACAGATCGATCTTGGCCTGGCCTTTGCGAAGGACGCGCCAAAACGCATCGAACAGGTGCCGCTGTTCTCGGAAACGCTTGCCTTGATCGCACCCGGACACAAGCTGCCACGCGAACAGGAAACCGTGACCCTGGCGCAACTGGAAACGCTGCCCCTGGCGCTGCTGCCCGAGCGCTTCGCCATGCGCCGGCAGATCGACGCGGCCGCGCAGGCCGCCGGCATCGTGCTGCGGCCCCGGCTGGAAGGCCCCAGCGTGGAAGCCTTGCTGCGCGCCGTGCTCGGCGGGCGCCTGTACACCATCGCCAGCCCGCTGGCGCTGCATATCGCCGGCACGCAGCGCAGCGGCAGCTTCGCCGGGCTGGCCTACGCGCCGGTCGCGCATCCCGGCTTCAGCCGCACGGCCGCACTGCACCGGCGCCACGGCCGGCCGGATAGCCCCGCCGCCACAGCCTTCATGGATACGCTGGGAAAGGTGATCCGGGACGCCGCCGGCAGCGGGTATCTCATACCCATCTGACGCATGCCTGGCGCCGCCAACTCTTATCGTTTCGCGCGGCGCGCCAATTAACAAACATTTTTTGAAATTGATAGTTAAAAAAGGATATTTATCAATTTCAGCTTGAATCATAAAGTCCGTACTCATGCAACCGCCGCAAGGCAAGGAAACCGAACATGAGCACGAACCAGCCCACCATACCGACGGCACGCGCGCCGCGGATTCCGCGCCGCCACTTCCTGGGCAGCGCAGCCGTACTTACCGCTGCGCTGCCGCTGGCCGCGGCTACAGCCGGCGGCGCCACCGTGCACCCCGGCCAAGCGCGCCCGCAGGCTCGCGCCGGCCGCACCCGGTTCTGGCCGGATGGCGCGCAACTCGTCATCTCCGTCTCAATGCAGTTCGAGGCCGGCGCCCAGCCCGAGCGCGGCGCCAGCGGCCCCTTCCCTCCGCTCGACCCCAAGTACCCGGACTACCCGCTGCAGTCCTGGTACACCTACGGCGTGCGCGAAGGCATTCCGCGCCTGCTGGACCTGTGGGACCGCACCGGTATCAAGGTGACCTCGCATATGGTGGGTCAGGCAGTCGAGCGGCATCCCGAACTGGCGCGCGAAATCGTCGCGCGCGGGCATGAAGCCTCGGGCCATGGCCAGACCTGGGAGCCGCAATACAGCATGAGTGCCGAAACGGAACGCGCCAGTTACGTGCAGAGCATCGACACCATCCAGCGCGCCACCGGCACGCGGCCCCTCGGCTTCAACGCCTTCTGGATGCGCGGCTCGCCCGATACGCTGCCGATCCTGCAGTCGCTCGGCTTCCTCTATCACATCGACGACCTCAGCCGCGACGAGCCATCCGTGCTGCAGGTAGGCGGCAAGCCGTTCGCCGTGGTGCCCTACACCGTGCGCAACAACGACATCGTGCGCTTCGACTCGCCATCGACCACGGCCGAAGACATGCTCGGCGAACTGAAGGCGGAGTTCGATGTGCTCTACGCGGAAGGCGCCCGCCGCCGCCGCATGATGTCCATCAGCACGCACGACCGCATCTCAGGTTCCCCGGCACGCGTGCGGGCGCTCGAAGCATTTATCCGCTACGCCCAGGGCCATGCCGGCGTGACCTTCATGCGCAAGGACGACATCGCCCGCTTCGCGCTCGGCGCGAGCGGCATGCCGGCGGCATAAGCCAGAGCAAGACCACGAACATACAGAACGAGTTACAAGCCGACATGAACACCGCAAACTTCACGCCAGTACGCGCATTCGTAGCCGCCCTCGGCATCGCCCTGTTGCCGCTATCGCAAAGCGCCGCCGCTGCCGGCGACGAACTGGTCCACCCGCGGCACGTGGCCCAGGGCGCCGACCAGCCATCCGCGGCAGCCGCGCTTCTCGCCGCCCGCCGCTACGCCACCTTCTGGCACACCGGCGACGAACGCTATGCCACGCTCGCGCTCGCCCCGGACTTCACCGACCGCACGCTGCCGCCCGGCCGCGAGCAAGGCCTGCGCGGCCCGTTGCAGGCCTCCAGGGGATTCCGGGCCGCGGTACCGGATCTCAGCGCGGAAATGGAAGACGTGGTCATCGCCGGCGACCGGGTCGCGGTGCACCTGCGCTTTCGCGGCCACTTCACCGGGCAGTTCGGCGACAGCAAGGGCCAGGGCGAGCCGATCGACTTCCAGGCCTTCGACCTGTACCGGGTGGCAAACGGCAAGATCGTGGAGAACTGGCATCTGGAGGACAACCTGGGCCTGCTCAGGCAGATGGGGGTGAGCAAGTAGGTGTTGGGCCACAACATGCGCGGTGCGTGGCGGTACTACTTCGCCACGGCCACCCGCCAAACCACATTGCCGACATCGTCGGCAACCAGCAGCGCCCCGCGCTTGTCGATGGCTACGCCTACCGGCCGCCCTTGCGCGTCGCCGTCCTTGTCGAGAAAGCCCGTCAGCACATCCACAGGCGCACCTGCCGGCCTGCCATTGGCAAACGGCACGAAGATCACCTTGTAGCCGCTGTGCGGCTTGCGGTTCCACGAGCCATGCTGGCTGACGAACATGCCGTCCTTGAACGCAGCCGTGAGCGAGTTGCCTTGCGACGAGGCGAGGCCAAGCGAAGCGGTGTGCGGGCCGACCGCGTAATCGGGCGGGATGGCCTTGGCCACCATTTCGGGCCGCTGCGGCTTCACGCGCTCGTCCACATGCTGGCCGTAGTAGCTAAAGGGCCAGCCGTAAAAGGCCCCGTCGCTCACCGAGGTAATGTAATCAGGCACCAGATCGCTGCCGATTTCGTCGCGCTCGTTGACCGAGGTCCACAGCGCTCCGCTGGCGGGCTCCCACGCCATGCCGTTTGGATTGCGCAAGCCGCTGGCGAAGATGCGATGCGCTCCGGTCTTTGGATCGACTTCCCAGATCGCCGCGCGGCCCTCCTCCTTGTCGATACCGTTCTCGCCGATGTTGCTGTTCGAGCCGACGGTGACATACAGCTTGCCGCCGTCCTGGCTGGCGATGATGTTCTTGGTCCAGTGATGGTTGATCGGGCCAGCCGGCAGGTCCACCACTTTCACGCCGGGTGCGGTGACCTGGGTCTGTCCGGGTTGGTAGGGGAAGCGCAGCACGGCATCGGTGTCGGCCACGTAGAAATCATTGCCGACCAGCACCATGCCGAAAGGCGAATGCAGGTCCTTGAGGAAAACCGAGCGCGCATCGGCCACGCCATCGCCATCGGTGTCGCGCAACAGCGTAATGCGATCGGCGCTCGGCACCCCCGCGCCGGCGCGCTTCATGACCTGTTTCATTACCCAGCCCCTGATGCCCTTGCCATCGTCGGGCTTTGGCGGTGCGTTGGTCTCGGCAACCAGCACATCGCCATTGGGCAACACGTAGAGCCAGCGGGGATGATCCAGTTTGTCTGCGAACGCCACGGCGGACAGGCCGTCCGCTGCCAACGGCTTGGCACCATCGGCCCAGCCCTTCGCAGGCGCGATGTGCACGGTTGGCAGCATGGTCTTGTTCGGCGCCGGCAACTGCGGCGTGAAGCCGGTGCCGGCTGACACTGGCAGGGTTGCGGTTTCGCCGCACGCCGCCAGGCCGGTCACCATCAGCACGCTCAGCGACAGGATGGATAGACGCGGTACGATCATGTTCGGCTCTCCGGAAAGACACGCCTCGCCCCGGGCGGATGCGCCGCCGGAATGCGAAAGCGCGATGAACGCAAGCGGCCGACCCAGCCTGGCGCCGGTAGCCGGAGGACGCGCTCGCCTTCACTATACGACGCACGCGGCACAACTTCTGTCGGCATGCCTGAAGCCGCGCGTAGGACAAAGGCGATGCGTGCTATGCCATCGCCTGGCGCGGGGAACCCTGCTTAGGAAAAGCTAGCGCTGGAGGCTTGCAGTTGCCAGCCTGCGAATCGCTCAATCGCAAGCGTAGCGGAACGCGTCATCCAGGTTCAGCGGCAGCACCAGCGTGCGAAGATGCGCCGCCTTCGCCGAAGCACACAGCGTTGCGCGCGTCTCCGCGTCCTTGTACTTCGAGGCGTACTCCACGTTGAACACTGCCTTGCCCTGGGCCGTGAACGGCGTGTAGGTAGTGCACTCCTTGTACTGGAAGCACTGCTCGTTCACCGCGAAATCGAACTCCGCCGCCAGTTGCCCAATCTGGTCCACATCGTTCTTCAGGCCCACGGCCAGCCCGCGCGCATGCGCCTCGGCTGCGAGAAAACGGTTGTAGTCCAGTTGCGCGGCCGCTGTCAGCGGAAAACCCGGCTTGTTGGCATAGCCGTCGACGTTGTCCGGGTCCACGCCATCGCAACCCTTCGACTTCGCCAGATCCATGCGCGCCCGCATGATCTGGCGGACGTTGGGCGAACGCGTATCCAGCCAGCGCTCGCCCGCCCAACCCGACAGGGCCTTGCCCATGTCGGCCGCCGCAAACTGCTTGAAATCCGGGCGCCAGTTTTCTGAGCTGCCGGCGGAGAAATAGCAGACTACGCGCTTGCCCTGCGCCTTCAGCGCATTGACGGTTGCTTGCGGCGTATCCACCAGATCGATATCGAAGACCTGCGCGGGGTAGTTCGTATTGACCGCACTGGTCAGTTGCAACTGCCAGGTGTCCGCGGCGGCCGGCATCCAGCGCGAAGGGGCCAGAGTTTGCGCTGAGGGAGACAAGGTAGAGCTGGAGGCGGAGGTAGGAGCCTTCACCGCTGACACGGAAATGGCGGAGGCGTCCGGCTCCGCCGACGCGCCATCACCTCCGCAAGCCGCCAGACAGGTAATCGAGACCAGCCATGCCATACGTGCAAGTTTCCGGATCACGGAGGCTTTCCTTTTTGGGTTGCTTTGGTTGGCTGATGGAATGGGGAGGTGCGGAGGCACCCTGCCAGATTGTCTGGCAGGGGTGGAGGGATCTCGAATGGTTTCCCGAACGCTACGGTAGGCGGGTTGAATGACGGGCGCAAGACGGGGATCTGCAATCGTTGTATCGCGATCCGGCGCCCGGAGCTCAGGGCAGGTTGCTTTCGAATCGGTCCGATTCACCACACATTCACAGTTCGACTACGATCGTCGCTGGATCCGGCAATGGCATATCTCGACATGGGAAGGGCTGGCCAGGCGTGCCGACTGCAGAGCCCGCTGTACGGGGGAGCGCCAGATCTTCAGCCCGCTCAAAAACAAAACGGGCTACGCAAATCGCGTAGCCCGTTTTGGAATTCTGGTGCCGGCTGCAGGACTCGAACCCGCCACCTGATGATTACAAATCAACTGCTCTACCTGATGAGCTAAGCCGGCATGTTTGGTGCAGACCGCGATTCTACTGCATGCGGCGCAAATTGACGATGGGTTCCTGCGCTTACTTCACCACCTTCAACGAGGGCTTCTTGGCACCGATGCGGGATACGGGCGGCGGCGTGGGTTCGTCGTCACCATCGTGGTCGTCGCCGGCATCGACTGTGACCGGAGCTTCGCTTTCGACCGACGACAGCTTGGGCGGCGGGTTGTTCTCGCGCTCCGTGCCGGCCTGGGTTTCGGGGACGCTGCGTTCCACGGGGAAGGCCATGCCCTGCCCGTTCTCGCGGGCGTAGATGGCGAGGACGTTTTCGACGGGCACGTCGATCTTGCGCGAGATGCCGCCAAAGCGGGCGCTGAAGCCGATCCACTCGTTGCCCATGTCCAGGCCGCTGGTGGCGTCGAAGCTGACGTTGAGCACGATTTCGTTGTTCTTGACGAACTCGCGCGGCACGCTGGTGTTGGCGTCGACGAAGACGGCGATATACGGCGTGAAGCCGTTGTCCGTGCACCACTCGTAAATGGCACGGATCAGGTAGGGCTTGGTGGAGGTTTCAGGCATTGTGCTTCCAGTGGCGCAGTCCGGTGGCCCGAAGCGCTTGGCTTCGGGCCGGGCCGGTTTAGCGGCGCATCACCTTTTCGGACGGGGTGAGCGCTTCGATGTAGGCCGGGCGGCTGAAAATGCGCTCGGCGTACTTGAGCAGCGGTGCGGCGTTCTTCGACAGTTCGATGCCGTAATGGTCCAGGCGCCACAGCAGCGGAGCGATGGCGACGTCGAGCATCGAGAACTCTTCGCCGAGCATGTACTTGTTCTTGACGAAGATCGGCGCGAGCTGGGTCAGGCGGTCGCGGATGGCGGCCCGGGCGCGCTCGTGGTTCTTCTCGGCGGCCTTGCCCTTTTCGTTTTCGAGCGCGTAGACGTGCGTGAACAGTTCCTTTTCGAAGTTGAACAGGAACAGGCGCGCACGGGCACGCTGCACCGGATCAGCCGGCATCAGCTGCGGGTGCGGGAAACGCTCGTCGATGTACTCGTTGATGATGTTCGACTCGTACAGGATCAGGTCGCGCTCGACCAGGATGGGCACCTGGCCGTAGGGGTTCATCACCGAAATGTCTTCCGGCTTGTTGAACAGGTCGACGTCACGGATCTCGAAATCCATGCCCTTTTCGAACAGGACGAGGCGGCAACGCTGGGAGAACGGGCAGGTGGTGCCCGAATACAACACCATCATGGTTGGATTCCTTTGATGCGGGGTCGATTGACTGGATCGGTATTCTGGCAGAACCGATATGTAGAAAGCAAATTAGAGATTCATGAGGCACATATAAACATGAGCCTGACAGGATAAAGCGCGCTTTGAATCACATTGCGCCCATCAAACCCGTCTCGCCATCCAAAGCAAAAAGGGCCGGGGCGGTGTTGCTTGGCGCAACGTCCGCTCCAGCCCCATTCCCATCGAACCGTCAGGCTTTCCGGGCTTTACCGCGAATTACTTGATGTCCTTCCAGTACGAGGCGTTCAGGCGCCAGGCGAAGACGGTGAACACACCCAGGAACATCAGCACCCAGACGCCCAGGCGCTTGCGCTGGTTCTGGGCCGGCTCGGCCATCCAGTCCAGGAACCCGACCAGGTCGGTCACGGCCTGGTCGTACTCGAGCGTGCTCATCTTGCCCGGCGTGACCTGCTCGAAACCGGCGAACTTGTGGACCTTCTCGCCATGCTCTTCGGCTTCGACGAACTTGGCGGTGCGCTGGCCTTGCAGTTCCCACAGCACGTGCGGCATGCCGACGCTCGGGAACACCAGGTTGTTCCAGCCCGTGGCGCGGTTGTCGTCACGGTAGAAGGTACGCAGGTAGGTGTACAGCCAGTCGTCGCCGCGGGCGCGGGCGATCACCGACAGGTCCGGCGGCTGGGCACCGAAGAAGGCCTTGGCTTCCTTCGGCTGCATGGCGATGGTCATCATGTCGCCGACCTTGTCGCCAGAGAACAGCAGGTTCTGGCGAATCTGGTCGTCGGTCAGGCCGATGTCCTTGAGGCGGTTGTACCGCATCATCGACGCGCCATGACAGTTCAGGCAGTAGTTGACGAACAGCTTGGCGCCGCGCTGCAGCGAGGAGAGATCGCTGGTCTGCACGGGCGCCGGCTCGAGGGGGTAGCCCCCTTCGCTGGCCATGGCGGGCGCGGCGGCAAAGCAGGCGCCGGCCAGCGCGAGAATCGAAAGCAGCTTTTTCATCTTGTGTCCTTGTGCTCTTGTCGGGTTTCGTCCGGGCTCAGTGCGGGTGGAACGTCACGCGTTCCGGCACTTGCTTGAACTGGCCGACACGGCTCCACAGCGGCATGGTCAGGAAGAAGGCGAAGTACAGCAGGGTACCCAGCTGCGACACCTTTTCACCCACCGGCGACGGGGGCTGTACGCCCAGGTAGCCGAGCACAACGAACACCACCACGAAAACGACGAGGATGCTCTTGTGGAAGGACGGGCGATAGCGGATCGACTTCACCGGCGAGTGGTCGAGCCACGGCAGGAAGAACAGGATCACCACCGAGCCGCCCATCACCAGCACGCCCCAGAACTTGGCGTCGATGAAGTAGAAGCCCACGGCCAGGATCACGGCAATGGCGAGCGCGCCAACCTTGATGCGGGCATCCTTGCTGCGCAGGAACACCATGCCGAGCAGCACCGCGAAGAACACCCACAGAATGGGCAGGAAGTTCGAGGTGGTGGCACGCAGCATCGAGTAGAACGGCGTGAAGTACCAGACCGGCGCGATGTGCGGCGGGGTCTTGAGCGGATCGGCCGGGAAGAAGTTGTTCGACTCCAGGAAGTAGCCGCCCACCTCCGGGAAGAAGAAGATCACCGCGGAGAAGATCATCAGGAAGCCGCCCACACCCATCAGGTCATGCACCGAGTAGTATGGGTGGAAGGGGATGCCGTCCAGCGGGATTCCGTTCTCGTCCTTCTTGGCCTTGATCTCGACGCCGTCCGGGTTGTTCGAGCCCACTTCGTGCAGCGCGATGATGTGCGCGACCACCAGGCCCAGCAGCACCAGCGGCACGGCGATGACGTGGAAGGAGAAGAAGCGGTTCAGCGTGGCGTCGCTCACGACGTAGTCGCCGCGGATGAACAGGGACAGGTCCTGGCCGATCACGGGGATGGCGGAGAACAGGTTCACGATCACCTGGGCGCCCCAGTACGACATCTGGCCCCAGGGCAGCAGGTAGCCCATGAAGGCCTCTGCCATCAGGCACAGGAAGATCAGGCAGCCGAAGACCCAGACCAGCTCACGCGGCTTGCGGTAGGAACCGTACAGCAGGCCACGGAACATATGCAGGTACACCACCACGAAGAAGGCCGAGGCGCCGGTGGAGTGCATGTAGCGCACCAGCCAGCCCCAGGGCACTTCGCGCATGATGTATTCCACGCTGGCGTAGGCCACGGGAATGCCGGCGGCGTTGAGCGTGCCGTCCGGCTTGTAGTTCATCACCAGGAAGATGCCGGTCACGATCTGGATCACCAGCACCAGCAGGGCCAGCGAGCCAAAGAAGTACCAGAAGTTGAAGTTCTTCGGTGCGTAGTACTTGGAAAGGTGATCTTCCCAGAGTTGGGTTGCGGGGAAGCGCGCGTCGATCCAGCCAAGCAAGCCGGTCGTCTTTACTTGTTTTTCGGCCGCCATGGTCAAGCGTCTCCTTTTTCATCCTTGCCGATCACGATCTTGGTGTCGGACAGGAACTGGTATGGGGGTACGTCGAGGTTTTGCGGGGCCGGCTTGTTCTTGAACACGCGGCCAGCCAGGTCGAAGGTCGAGCCGTGGCAGGGACAGAGGAATCCGGGGTCGGAGCCGAGTTGCGGGTTGGAACCGGCGCCGAAGGGACCTGAGGGGGAGCAACCAAGGTGGGAGCAGATGCCTACCACGACCAGCAGGTCCTTGTGGTCTGCGCGCGAACGGGTTTCGTTCTTGCAGTATTCCGGCGTCTGCATGGTGAAGGGGACATCCGAGTTGGGGTCGGCCACCTCGGAATCCGTCTTCTTCAGCGACGAGAGCATTTCCTCGGTGCGCTTCAGGATCCAGACCGGTTTGCCGCGCCATTCAACGGTCATCATCTCGCCCGGCTTGAGCGCGCTGATATCGGCTTCTACCGGTGCTCCGGCGGCCTTTGCCTTCTCTGACGGCGCAAACGTACTGACGAACGGAACAGCTACCGCCACGCCTCCGATGCCGCCAGCGACAGACGTCGCAATCAACCAATTGCGGCGACCCTTATCCACGTTCTTCACGTTTTGCTGGTCACTCATTCCAAACCCCAGGGGATGTCAAATTAGATTTTGCGTCAACCGTAAATTGTACCTTAGGCACATGTGGCATTGAAAGGCGGACAGTGGCTCACCCGCGTACGATAATCGGCCAAACATCGGCGATGTGGCTTGTACGCTTGCGTTACGGGCGGTGATACGGCAGGCTTTTATCCTGACGACCGTTCAACGAAAGCAACACTGGGAGAAAAGCATGGGGATGATGTCGGAATTCAAGACCTTCGCAATGCGTGGCAACGTGATCGACCTGGCCGTCGGTGTGATTATCGGCGCCTCTTTCGGCAAAATTGTCGAGTCGGTTGTGAATGACCTGATCATGCCGGTCGTTGGCCGGATTATCGGAAAACTGGATTTCTCCAATCTTTTCGTAGCGCTATCCGAGCCGCCAGCGGGCATCCCGCATACGCTCGACGCGCTGAAAAAAGCGGGCGTGCCGGTTTTTGCCTATGGCAACTTCCTGACCATCCTGGTCAATTTCGTGATTCTGGCCTTTATCATCTTCATGATGGTGCGGGCGATCAACAAGGTGCGTGCTGAAGAGCCCAAGCCCGAAGCACCCGCCGCCACGCCGGAAGACGTGGTGCTGCTGCGTGAGATCCGCGACAGCCTGAAGGCGCGCCAGGCTTAAGCCAACGCGCCGCGGCCCGCCCGGCCCATGGCCGGGGCCGCGTTTCAGACCGGGTTGGGAATATCGATGAAGGTGTGGCGCAGCCCGAATTGCTGCGCCAGGTGCTCGCCCAGGGACTGGATACCATAACGCTCCGTAGCGTGGTGCCCGGCCGCCAGGTAGGCAACCCCGCTCTCGCGTGCGAGGTGCGTGGTCTGCTCCGAAATCTCGCCGCTCAGGTAGGCGTCCACGCCCGCCGCCACGGCCGCGTCGAAATAGCCCTGCGCACCGCCCGTGCACCATCCCACCGTGCGAATCAGTTGCTCGGGATCGCCAATGGCCAGCGGCTCGCGCGCGAGCACGCCGCCTACGTGCGCGGCCAGCGCGGCGAGCGGCATGGGTTGTGGCAAGGTCCCGGTCCACCCGAGCTGGTCGTCGCCGAAGCGGCCGGTGGGCGTAAACCCGAGTTGCAGGCCGAGCTGGGCGTTATTGCCGAACTCGGGGTGGTTATCCAGCGGCAGGTGATAGGCGAGCAGGTTCACATCGGCGCCCAGCAGGCGTTTCAGGCGTGCGTGTTTTTGTCCGATGACACGGGCGTCTTCGTTTTTCCAGAAATAGCCGTGGTGGACCAGGATGGCATCGGCGCCGGCCTCGATGGCGGCTTCGACCAGGGCCAGGCTCGCGGTCACGCCTGTCACGATGTGCTCGATTTCCGCCCGGCCTTGCACTTGCCATCCGTTCGGGCAATAGTCCTTGTATCGGGGGACTTGAAGCAGGTCGTTCAAGTACAATTCAAGATCTTTTATTTTCATTTTCCGCCCAAACTCCAATATGTTGCGCCGCTTTTGGCTGTTCTTTGCCCAGGCTGTCACCGTCGTGCTGGCAGTGTGGTTCGTCGTGGCCACACTCAAACCCGAATGGCTGCAGCGCGGCCGGGTCGCCGTGCAATCCGGTTCGCCCATTGTCGCGCTGAAGGAGGTCGTCCCCAGCGTGGCCGGCTCTTCGGTGCCGGGCTCGTACAGCGAGGCGGCCCAGCAGGCGATGCCGGCAGTGGTGAATATCTTTACCAGCAAGAACGGCAGCAAGCACACGCCTAATCCGCAGGCAGAAGACCCCTGGTTCCGTTTCTTTTTTGGCGACCGCCTGCCGGAACGCCAGGAGCCGGTGTCCAGCCTGGGCTCGGGCGTCATCGTCAGCGCGGAAGGTTATATTCTAACCAACCACCACGTGGTGGACGGCGCCGATGAGATCGAGGTGGCGCTGACCGACGGCCGCAAGGCCAACGCCAAGGTGGTCGGCTCGGACCCGGAAACCGACCTCGCCGTGCTGAAGATCACGCTCAAGGACCTGCCGGCGATCACGCTGGGGCGCATTGAAAACGTCAAGGTAGGCGATGTGGTGCTGGCCATCGGCAATCCCTTCGGCGTCGGCCAGACCGTCACCATGGGCATCGTGTCGGCGCTGGGCCGCAGCCACCTGGGCATCAACACCTTCGAGAACTTCATCCAGACCGACGCGGCGATCAACCCCGGCAATTCGGGCGGCGCACTGGTCGATGCCCAGGGCAACCTGCTCGGCGTCAACACGGCCATCTATTCCCGCTCGGGCGGCTCGCTGGGCATTGGCTTCGCCATTCCTGTTTCCACCGCCAAGCAGGTGATGGAATCGATCATCTCGACCGGTTCGGTGACGCGCGGCTGGATTGGCGTGGAGCCGCAAGACATGACACCCGAGATCGCCGAGTCGTTCGGCCTCGACGCCAAGGAAGGCGCGCTGATCGCAGCCGTGGTCCAGGGCGGCCCAGCCGACAAGGCGGGCGTGAAGCCGGGCGATGTGCTGGTCTCGGTGGATGGGCAAGGCATTAGCGACACCACCGCCCTGCTCAACGCCATCGCCCAGCTCAAACCTGGCGCGGAGGTGAAGATGAGGGTGGTGCGTCGTGGCAAGCCGACCGAACTGACGGTGATGATCGGCAAGCGGCCGCCACCGCCGCGCCGCGCGCTGCCGCTGGACGAGGAAGAGTAAGTCAGCACAGAATCCCCGGACAGCACGCTGCTTCTCCAGACCCCGCCCTTTATGGCGGGGTTTTTGTTGCCGGGGAAGTACGGGTCGGCTTGGCGCGAGCGTACCCGGCGCTGCGCCAGGCGACCGGATTGATGGCCTGCCGGACCAGGAAGCTTGTCTGGCGATCAGCGTACCCGGGCCATAGCGGAGACATCCGCCCGCAATCGTGCGATTGGAGTTGCTGTGATTGAGGGATTGGGACGGGACTAGCGGTGGCGGCGCATGCATTGACAGCGCAAGGACCTGACTACCCGTCGCCAGCCGGCGCTCCGCGAGCTGGAGATCAACGAGCGAGACTGATTGCGCCGCCGCGGGACACGGTTAAACGATGCTGCGCCACTACGCGGAAGCACCATGTGGCGAGCGCCCCATTGCCATTGCGCACTATCGCCGAGTGCCAGCCGCCAAAAACAAAACGCCGGCATCCTTGCGGATGCCGGCGTTTAGCGTTCAAGCCAATCTAGAGCGAGCTTACGCCCGCACTAAATTAGAACTTGTGACGAACACCAACCACAGCGCCGAACTGGTTCGCACCAGCTTGGACGAACTGGGTCTGGCCCGACGCGTCGTTGAAGCCATTCACGCCCAGACGCGACTTGCTGCCGTTGTTCAGGACATACGAAGCCGTTGCGTACACGTCGGTGCGCTTCGACAGTGCGTAGTCAGCCGTCGTGACGAATTGCCACGGGTTAGCCGACGACTCACGCAGGTTCTGGTAGTAAGCAGCGCCCGACAGCGACAGAGCCGGCGTCAGCTGATAGCCCACGCCAAACCAGCCCAGGTTCGATGCGGTGTTAGCCACGGTCGGCGAACCAACCAGGTTGGCGCCGTTGTAAGCCTTGGCGTAACGGTAGCCAGCGTACAGCTTGGCCGGGCCGAAAGCGTAGGTACCAGCAACGGTAGCACGACGGGTCAGCTGAGCGCTTGCTGCGCCAGTGCCGTTCGTTTGGTCATAAGCAGCACCGACCGAGAACGGGCCAGCAGCGTAGCTTGCCAGGAAGCCATACTCGCGGCCGTTGGTGAAGTTACCAGCGACTTCGTTGCCGTTGTTGGTGAAGCTGTACAGGGCGCTAACGGTCAGGCCACCGAACGTGCCGGTGTACTTCGCAGCGTTGTCAGCACGGCTGGCGAATGCGGCTTCTTGCGAAGTGCTCGAGTAACGGGTCGAGATCGCCATCGGGTCATAGACCAGCGCGAAATCATACAGGGTGGTCTGTTGACGGCCCAGGGTCAGCGCGCCGTACTGGCTTTGCAGACCAACATAGGCGTTACGACCGAACAGACGGCCACCTTGAGCCGAAGTACCGGTGTCAACGTTGAAGCCGCTTTCCAGGACGAAGATACCCTTCAGACCGCCGCCCAGATCTTCGACGCCACGCAGGCCCCAACGCGAACCGGATTGGTTACCCGACTGCATGGCCCACAGGTTGTTACCGTTGGTGCCGAGTGCGTTCGTCGACGACTTGTTGTTGTATTCAATACCAGCGTCAACCACGCCGTACAGGGTCACGCTCGATTGGGCATACGCACCACCAGCGGCCAGGGCAGCTACAGCGGCTGCAAACAGTTTCATCTTCATATCGACACTTTCCTTGTCAACTGATTGGGAAATCTTGGCTTGCCCAAGTGCTTGGGCGACGCATTTACCTTCACGTCTGTTGCGTATTATGGGTCAGCCCCCCCGGCCGCCAGAAGGCTTTTTCGTCGTAAACCATGGATACGGACGGATTTTGTTGTGATGTCGCAACAGCATGAGGGGCAACTTTCCCCATTTTGGTGCAAAAGTCGCGTCTCCGAGCTTTCCCTTAAGCTAGCGTTCGCTACAGTTAGTCCGGCTGCGCTTCGCTGGCCGGAGCGTCCGCCGCGACAGGCCGCGCGGTGAATCGGGCCATGATCAGCCCTAGTTCATACAGCGCGACCAGGGGTACCGCCAGCAACAGTTGGGACAACACATCCGGCGGCGTCACCACGGCGGCAATCACGAAAGCGCCCACGATCACGTAGGGGCGGATCTGCTTGAGCTTTTCCAGTTCGACCACACCAAAGCGCACCAGCACGATCACCACCACCGGCACCTCGAAGGTGATGCCGAAGGCCAGGAACATGGTCATGGCGAAGCTGAGGTATTTATCGATGTCGGTCGACATCTCCGCCCCCAGCGGCGCGTTGTAGTGCGCCATGAAATGGAACACCGTGGGGAACACCAGGAAATAGGCAAACGCCACGCCGCAGATAAACAGAATGTAGCTACTGCTCACCAGCGGGACGATCAATCGCTTCTCATGCTGGTACAAGCCTGGCGCAACGAACTGCCAGACCTGGTAGAGCACCCAGGGCAGCGCAATCAGGAATGCCACCAGCAGCGTGACCTTCATGGGCACGAAGAACGAGCCAGTGACATCGGTGACGATCATCCTGCCGCCCTTGGGCAGCGATTCCATCAAGGGCCGGGCGAACAGGTTGAAGATGTTCGGCGCCCAGTAGATCAGGCCGAGGAACACCAGGATCACGCCTGACGCCGCCTTGACGATACGCGAGCGCAGCTCCACCAGGTGAGAGATGAAGGTTTCCTGCTGCGCTTCGTCTTGCGGGTCTTGGGAGTCTTGGGAACGGGAGTCGCTCATGGCGTGGACCGCTCAGCCGGACTGGCTGGCATCGAGAAATCATTGGCGATACAACGGCACGGAGCGCAAGTCGGAACGCACGACAGCGACGGCCGGCCGGGTAGCGGCGTGTGGACAGGCTCCATCCTGCTCACTCGAAGAATGAGCGGGCGGGACCTGTGGCGGGACGGTGGCGCTTGACACGCGCGGCGCCGGATTGCGCCCACACGCGTACATTGTGCTGGCGCTTGTACCACACGGGCCGCGCACCTTGCTTGACGCGCCAGCTCTTGCGGCCGTTATGGACCTTGTGCGCCGTGTCCCAGGAGGGCACATAGCCGCTGCCCTGGCTGGCCCCGTCGTGCACACTGGAATCCGTACCGGTCAGCGCATCGTTCAGGGACTGGGTGTGCTCGTGCACTTCCTTGTGGATGGTGCGCTCGACATCACGCGCGGCGTCCTCGAATTCCGTGCGCATCTTGCGCAATTCGTCGAGTTCGACCTCGCGGCTGACTTCCGCCTTCACATCATTGATATAGCGCTGCGCGCGGCCGACCAGTGCGCCGACCGTGCGTGCCACCTTCGGCAGCCGCTCGGGACCGATCACCACCAGCGCCACCGCGCCGATCAGTGCAAGCTTTGAAATGCCGAGATCGATCATGCGAGGTTCGGAAGGAAAAAGCCGCGGCCACGGCGAACGGCCGGGCTGCCGCAACGGCCGCCCGGGTTCGCGCACAAGCCATCACGCGGACGGGCGCGGCGCGGCGGGCATGGCCGGCTTGGCATTGCTGCCAGGAAGAAAGGCATCAGGCGTGCTGACAAGAGTTGACGCGCGCTCACTGCTGGCGCGACTTTTCCTTGGCTTCGACGTCGATGGTGGTGGCGTCGCGCAGTTCCTTGGAGGGCGCGGCCGGTGCGTCAACCGGATTACCGTTGGCGTCCTTCATGCCATCCTTGAAGCCTTTCACGGCACCGCCCAGGTCCTGGCCGATGTTGCGCAGCTTCTTGGTGCCAAAGACCAGCATGACGATCACCAGCACGATGAGCCAGTGCCAAATGCTAAACGAACCCATTTTCTGCTCCTGATGAAGCCGGAGGCGGCGCCATGCCGCCCCGGCTCGTTGTTCCGTCACTGAAGGCCGTGCCGGGCGACGGTTGCCGGCACGGCATCTGACCGGAGGCCACGCGGCCTTCGGTCCTGCATGGGTTGGCTGCCAGGTCTTTACGGCAGCGGCACCTTCCACTGGTCACGCGGACCGCCAAGCACGTGCAGATGGAGGTGATACACCTCCTGCCCGCCATCCGGACCGGTATTGATAACCGTCCGGAAACCGTTGCCACAGCCTGCCGCGCGCGCCAACTCCGGCACCTTCAACATCATTTTAGCAAGCACCGCGCTTTCACCGGGTCCGCAATCGGCCAGCGAATCGACATGCAACTTGGGAATGAGCAGGAAGTGTACCGGGGCTTTCGGGTGGATATCGTGGAAAGCCAGCATTTCGTCATCTTCGTAAACTTTGCGCGACGGAAGCTGACCGGCCACGATCCGGCAGAAGAGGCAATTTTGCTGTGGATTCATGAAAATTTCATTGCGCGCAGCAAATCAGGTGCATTTTTGCCGCGATGTCAGTGCAGGCAGGCCGGCCTTGCCGGCCATCCGCCTGCTTTTCAGGCATGTCCGAACCGCCTTGGCCGGACCGCCACCGGTCCGCTGGCTATCAAAAACGCTGATCCGGGTACATCGGCTTACTGTCGTTCAGGTAGAGCCAGCCCTTGACGATACGATACAACATCCATAAGGACAATACGCCCCACACGGCAAAAGCCAGGGGTATCAGGAACACCGTGACAAACAGCATGCCGCCGAGGATCGCCCACGCCACCGACCACCAGAAGGATCGGATCTGCCAGGCAAAGTGCGAGGCGTAGAGCGTGCCCTGGGTGTCGTCGCGCTTGACGTAGCCAATCACGATGGCAATCAGCGCGGTAATGCCGCCGGTCAGCCAGAAAATGGCGTACAACGCATAAAGAATGTGCGTCAGCTTGCGCAGGCTGGCGAGCCGGTCGTGGTCCGTGGTGATCACCTCTCCCATCTCGTGCTTGCTCCTGGTGGCTGCTGATGGCTGCTGGTGGCTGCTGGTGGCTGCTGGT
>NZ_JFJV02000235.1:38815-112951 GCF_000611145.1 Cupriavidus sp. SK-3
TGCCGTCCGATACCCTGCCCGTCCTGTCCAGATGCGCCTCGCAGGCCAGGCCGGCTAGTGCGGGATTCAGCCGCCGTCGGCCTTGCGCCGGGCTTTTTCTTCCAGGCCGGACAAGCCTTCGCGGCGGGCCAGTTCGTTGACCACGTCGGCCGGCTGCATGCCAAAGCGGGACAGAAGCACCATGCTATGGAACCAGAGATCGGCCACCTCGTACACCACCTTGGAGACCGACTCCTGGCTCAGCCCCGCGGCGCGGGCATCCTTGGCGGCCATCACGGTTTCGGTGGCTTCCTCGCCGATCTTCTTCAGGATGGCGTCGTCGCCCTTGTGAAACAGGCGCGCCACATAGGATTTATCCGGATCGCCGCCGTTCTCGGGCTTGCGCGATTCCAGCACGCTGGCCAGGCGGGCAAGCATATCGGCGCTGCTCAGCTGTTCGTCGCTCATGGCTTGGCTGCGTAAATGGTGGACGGATCCTTGAGGACGGGCTCCACGGTCTGCCAGTCGCCGTTGTCGGCATCGCCATCGAACTTCTGGAAGAAGCAGGAGTGGCGCCCGGTATGGCAGGCGATGCCGTCGTTCTGCGTGACCTTGAGCAAGACCACGTCTTCGTCGCAGTCGAGGCGGATTTCATGCACCTTTTGCACGTGGCCGGATTCCTCGCCCTTGTGCCACAGGCGCTTGCGCGAGCGCGACCAGAACACGGCCTCGCCGATCTCCACGGTGCGCTGCAGCGCCTCGCGGTTCATGAACGCGAACATCAGCACGTCGTTCGAGCCGACTTCCTGGACAATCACCGGCACCAGGCCGTTGTCGTCCCACTTAACCTTGTTGAGCCACTTCTTTGCCATGTCGGTTCGCCGTGTTCAGATTCGCACCGGAATGCCCTCGCGGGCCATGAATGCTTTTGCTTCGCCAACGGTGTGCTGGCCGTAGTGGAAGATGCTGGCGGCCAGCACCGCATCGGCGTGTCCCAGCTTGATGCCGTCGGCCAGGTCCTGCAGTCCGCCCACGCCGCCCGAAGCGATCACCGGGATGGACACCGCATCGCTGACGGCACGGGTGAGTTCGAGATCGAAGCCGCTCTTGGTACCGTCGCGGTCCATGCTGGTGAGCAGCAGTTCGCCCGCTCCGCGGGCGGCCATCTCGCGCGCCCATGCCACTGCGTCCAGCCCGGTGGCCTTGCGCCCGCCATGGGTGAAGACCTCCCAGCGTGCCGGCTCGCCTGGCGCGGAACTGCGTTTGGCGTCGATCGCGACGACGATGCACTGCGAGCCGTAGCGCGCCGTGGCGTCCGACACCAGTTGCGGGTTGGCGATGGCCGAGGAATTGACGCTGATCTTGTCCGCGCCGGCATTGAGCAGGCGCCGCACGTCTTCCACGGCGCGCACGCCGCCGCCCACCGTCAGCGGGATAAAGACCTGGGAGGCGACCGCCTCGATGATGTGCAGAATCAGGTCGCGCCCGTCGCTGGTCGCGGTGATGTCGAGGAAAGTGATTTCATCGGCGCCCTGCTCGTCATAGCGGCGGGCGATCTCGACCGGATCGCCAGCGTCACGCAATTCGACGAAGTTGACACCCTTGACCACCCGCCCGTTGGTCACATCGAGGCAGGGGATGATACGTTTGGCTAGCATGAGATTCCTTGCCCGCCACGGCGCCTGCCCTTGCGGGGACGCCGGCGGCTGCAATTGTCGCGCGCAAGGCGCGTTGTCTTACTGCTCGGCGCCGAGCTTGTCGGCAAGCGCCTGGGCTTCGGCGAAATTGAGATCGCCCGAATAGATCGCGCGGCCGCAGATGACGCCTTCGACGCCGTCCTTTTGCACGCTGCACAGGCGTTCGATATCGGTGAGGTTGTGCAGCCCGCCGCTGGCGATCACCGGGATCGTTGCCGACTGCGCCAGTTTGACGGTGGCATCGATGTTGATGCCCTGCAGCATGCCGTCGCGGCCGATGTCGGTGTAGATGATGGCTTCCACGCCGTAGTCCTCGTACTTGCGCGCGAGGTCGGCAACCTCGTGGCCGGTCAGCTTGCTCCAGCCATCCGTGGCGACCTTGCCTTCACGGGCATCCAGGCCGACGATGATGTGGCCGCCGAACGCCGTGCAGGCGTCCTTGAGGAACCCGGGATTCTTGACCGCCGCCGTGCCGATGATGACGTACGACAGGCCGCCGTCGAGCCAGCGCTCGATGGTGTTCAGGTCGCGGATGCCGCCGCCGAGCTGGATCGGGATCTCATCGCCCACCTCGGCGATGATGGCCTTGATGGCAGCTTCATTGCGGGGCTTGCCCACGAACGCACCATTGAGGTCGACCAGGTGCAGGCGCCGTGCGCCCTGCTCCACCCAGTGACGTGCCATGGCGGCGGGATCTTCGGAAAAGACGGTGGCCTGGTCCATGTCGCCTTGTTTAAGGCGTACACATTGACCGTCCTTCAGGTCGATGGCCGGAATGAGCAACATAAGTGTGACGAGCGTGTTTGAGTGAAAGAGAAAGTTGAACTAGCCAGCGTAGCCGGTCAGCCCTGTCCCAAAAAAGCCACTATCGACGTTCAGGGATTCCAGTGCACGAAGTTCCGGTACAGCTGCAAGCCCATGGCGGCGCTCTTTTCCGGGTGGAACTGCGTGGCAAAAATATTATCGCGCGCCACCGCGCTCGTAAATAAGACGCCATATTCCGTTTCGCCAGCAATATGCGCCGGATCCTGCGCATGCACGTAGTAGCTGTGCACGAAATAGAACCAGCTTTCATCGGGGATGCCAGCCCACAGCGGATGGGGGCGCGTTTGCTTCACGCGGTTCCAGCCCATCTGCGGCACCTTGTAGCGCGAACCGTCCGGCTGGGTCATGCCTTCCAGTTCGAAGCGGATCACCTCGCCGGGCAAGAGGCCCAGGCAGGGCGTACGGCCACCGTCCGTTCTACTTTCCTTGCTGTAGTCGAACAGCATCTGTTCGCCAACGCACACTCCCAGCATCGGCTTGCTGGCGGCGGCCTCGATCACGGCCTGTTGCAGGCCCGAGGCGCCCAGTGCGCTCATGCAGTCGGGCATCGCACCCTGGCCTGGCAGTACCACGCGGTCCGCCGCGCGGATCGCCTCCGGCTGGTCCACCACCTGCACGTCCGCTTCCGGCGCCGCGGCACGCAAGGCCTGCGCTACCGAGCGCAGGTTGCCCATGCCGTAATCCACAATTGCTATGGTAGTCATGATTTCAAAACAGGCAACAATGTCTTCAGCCCGTCCACAATGAATTCTACGGCCAGCGCCGACAGGATCAGCCCCATCAGGCGCGTGCCGATATTGATGCCGGTGCGCCCGATCACACGCGCGATCGGGTCCGCGGCGCGGAACACTATATATACCACTGCGCCAAGCGCGATCCCGATCCCGACCAGAATCAGCAACTGGTACCAGTGCTGGGTCTTGCCGGCATAGACGATCACCGTGCTGATCGAACCAGGCCCGGTCAGCAAGGGCAGCGCCAGCGGCACTACCGCGATACTGGCCTTGGCTTCCGCCTCGTCCTCTTCCTCGGGCGTCGCCTTGGTGCGGCCGGTCTGGGCATTCAGCATGTTCATCGCCATCATGATCATGATGAGGCCCCCGCCCACCTGCAGCGAGGCCACCGAGATATTGAAGAACTCGATGATCTGCTGGCCCAGCAAGGCGGAGATGCCTACCACCGTCGCCACCGAGATCGACGCGATCTTGATGGTATGCCGCTTTTCTTCTTCAGTCTGCTGGGTGGTCAGGCTAATGAAGAACGGAATCGCCCCGATCGGGTTGATCAGCGCCAGCAGCGAAATAAACGACTTAAGCGTATCCATCGGGTTGGGCGAATGTCGCGCTAATGTCGCGTAAGTACCGCGTTGATCGAAAGTTCTCGCCGGTGCAGCAGAACGTACGCACCGGCACGCGAGAGGTAGCGCGTCGGCGAGGTTCAGCCGACGAGGGTGCCCTTGGTCGACGGAATCGTGTTGCCCGCGCGGGGATCCATTTCCACCGCCATGCGCAACGCCCGGCCGAAGGCCTTGAACACGGTTTCGCACTGGTGGTGGGCATTGATGCCGCGCAGGTTGTCGATATGCAGCGTCACCGCGGCATGATTGACGAAGCCGCGGAAGAACTCGATGGTGAGGTCGACGTCGAAGCTGCCCACCCGAGCGCGGGTGAACGGTACGTGGAATTCCAGGCCGGGACGGCCGGAGAAGTCGATCACCACGCGCGACAGGCATTCGTCCAGCGGCACATAGCTATGGCCGTAGCGGGTGATGCCTTTCTTGTCGCCGATGGCCTTGGCGACCGCCTGGCCGAGCGCGATGCCGACGTCTTCCACCGTGTGGTGGTCATCGATATGGGTATCGCCGCTGGCTTCGACTTCGAGGTCGAACATGCCATGGCGGGCAATCTGATCCAGCATGTGGTCGAGGAACGGCACGCCGGACGCCAGTTTCTGGCGGCCGGTGCCATCGAGATTCAATGAAACGCGGATCTGCGTTTCCGATGTATTGCGGGTGACCTCTGCAACACGCATGGTGTTAATCCTGCAACGCCGCCTGGAAGGCAGCGAGAAATTGCGCGTTCTCTTCGGGAGTGCTGACCGTGACGCGCAGACAGTTGGCCAGCAATGGGTGCATTTTACCCACGTTCTTGATCAATACCTTGCGCGCAAGCACGCCTTCGAACACACGAGCGGAATCCGCCACGCGCACCAGCAGGAAATTGGCCGCGCTGGGGAACACCGTCACGCCCGGCAAGCCTGCCAGGGCATCGGCCACGGTGGCGCGCTCGGCACGCAGTTGCGCGGCCTGCTGGTCGAGCACATCGACATGCTCGAGCACGAACAGCGCCGTGGCCTCGGTCAGCACATTGACGTTGTACGGCGGGCGCACCTTGTCGATCTGCGACAGCCACTCCGGCGCGCCGGCCAGGTAGCCCAGCCGGATGCCGGCCAGGCCCAGCTTGGAAACGGTGCGCATCACCAACAGGTTGCCGAACTCGGCCAGGCGCGGCATCCAGGTGTCCTGGGCGAACGGCTGGTAGGCTTCGTCAACCACCACCAGGCTCTGGCAGACCTCGCCCTGGGCGGCGCGCACGATGGCTTCCATATCGGCCGCGTCGAACAGGTTGCCGGTGGGATTGTTCGGGTAGGCCAGGTAGACGATGGCGGGCTGGTGCTCGGCCATTGCCGCCAGCATGGCGGCGCGGTCCAGCGTGAAGTCCGCGTTGAGCGGCACGCCGACGAATTCGAGCCCGGCGAACTGGGCCGACATGGCATACATGACAAAGCCTGGCACCGGTGCCAGCACCTTGGCGCCCGGCTTGGCTACCGCCAGCGCCAGCATGCTGATGATCTCGTCCGAGCCGTTGCCCAGCAGCACATCCATGCCCGCCGGCACGTCCATCACCGCCTTCAAGCGCGCGCGCAGCGCTTCGCTGCTGGGCACCGGATAGCGGTTGAGCGCTACCTCGGCCAGCCGCGCGGCCAGCTTGTCTCGCAGTGCGTCGGGCAGGCGGTAGGGATTCTCCATCGCGTCCAGCTTTACCAGACCGTGCGAATCCGGCACATGGTAGGCGCCCATGGCGCGTACGTCGTCACGGATGATGCGTTCGATCAGGGAAGGCTGCACTACGGACATGGGATTTACCTCTTGGGTCGACTTGGATTGGTGGTTTCTGGCCGGCTCGCGGACAAACCCGGGCGCCGGCCGCTATTGCCTCAGTTGCGCCTGAGGCGGTATTCAGCGCTGCGGGCATGTGCCTGCAAGCCTTCGCCGTAGGCCAGTTCGGCGGCGATCTGGCCAAGCATCTGCGCGCCCTGCTCGCTCACCTCGATCAGGCTCGAGCGCTTCTGGAAGTCGTACACGCCCAGCGGCGACGAGAAGCGCGCGGTGCGCGAGGTGGGCAGCACGTGATTCGGCCCGGCGCAGTAGTCGCCCAGCGACTCGCTCGTATAGCGGCCCAGGAAGATGGCGCCGGCATGGCGGATCTTCTCGGCCCAGTGGCGCGGGTTCTCGGCGGAAATCTCCAGGTGCTCCGGCGCGATCGCGTTGGCGATCTCGCAAGCCTCGTCCATATCGCGTACCCGGATCAGCGCCCCGCGCCCGGACAGCGAGGCACGGATCACGTCGCGGCGCGGCATGGACTCGAGCTGCCGGTGGATGCTTTCCTCCACCTGGGCCAGGTAGTTGGAGTCCGGGCACAGCAGGATGGATTGCGCGAGTTCGTCATGCTCGGCTTGCGAGAACAGGTCCATCGCCACCCAGTCGGGGTCGGTGGTGCCGTCGCAGATCACCAGAATTTCGGATGGGCCGGCGATCATGTCAATGCCGACGGTGCCGAACACGCGGCGCTTGGCCGCCGCCACATAGGCGTTGCCCGGGCCGACGATCTTGTCGACCTGGGGCAGCGTGGCGGTGCCATAGGCCAGCGCCCCGATCGCCTGCGCGCCACCGATGGTGAACACGCGGTCCACGCCGGCGATCTGCGCTGCGGCCAGCACCAGTTCGTTACGCACGCCGCCCGGCGTGGGCACGACCATGATGACTTCCTTGACGCCGGCCACGCGCGCGGGAATCGCGTTCATCAGCACGGACGACGGATACGCCGCCTTGCCGCCCGGCACGTAGATGCCGACGCGGTCCAGCGGGGTCACCTTTTGCCCCAGCACAGTGCCGTCGGACTCGGTGTACTCCCAGCTATGGCTGCCGCACTCGATCTTCTGCTTCTCGTGGTAAGCGCGCACGCGCGCCGCCGCGGTTTCCAGCGCAGCGCGGCGTTTGGGCTCGAGTTCGTCGAGCGCGGCCTCGAGCTTGGCCGGCGACACTTCCAGCGCGCCCATGGCGCCGGCATCGACGCGGTCGAAACGCTGCGTGTACTCCAGCACTGCGGCATCGCCGCGGGTCTTTACATCGGCGAGGATCTGCGCGACGGCTCGATCGATCGCTTCGTCTTCACTGGCTTCGAAGGCCAGCACCTCGCGCAGCTCGGCCGCGAAGCGCGGCTCGGTCGAATCCAGCCGGCGGATTTCCAGGTTTTCCATAGAATTTTCGTTCATGACTCCATTCCCCAGGCCCAGCTCGCGCGGCATCAAACCAGCGCGGCGGAGGCCCGTTCAAACGCGTCGAGAATCGGGGCTAGCCGCTCACGCTTGAGTTTGAGGGCAGCCTGGTTGACCACCAGGCGCGACGATATCTGCACGATCTCTTCCACTTCGACCAGGTTGTTGGCGCGCAAGGTCCCGCCGGTGCTGACCAGGTCGACGATGGCGTCGGCCAGTCCCACCAGGGGCCCGAGTTCCATCGAGCCATACAGCTTGATCAGGTCCACGTGCACGCCCTTCTTGGCGAAGTGCTCGCGCGCGGTCTGCACATATTTGGTGGCCACGGCCAGCCTCGCGCCCTGGCGCACGGCGCTGGCGTAGTCGAAACCGGCCGAGGTCGCCACCGACATGCGGCACTTGGCGATATTCAGGTCGATCGGCGCATACAGCCCGGCCATGCCGTGCTCCATCAGCACGTCCTTGCCGGCCACGCCGAAATCGGCCGCACCATATTGCACGTAGGTCGGCACATCCGAGGCGCGCACGATGATGACGCGCACGTCCGGATCGGAGGTGGGCAGGATCAGCTTGCGCGAGGTTTCCGGATCCTCGGTGACGTGGATGCCGGCCGCTTCCAGCAGCGGCATGGTTTCGGTGAAGATCCGGCCCTTGGAGAGGGCCAGGGTCAACTGGGTCGGGGAGGGGCTCATCTGCGTCCTTGTGTCTTTTCTTGCGCGCTCAGGCGATGCGGCGGATCTTGGCGCCCACGGCCGACAGCTTGTCTTCCATGCGGTCATAGCCGCGGTCCAGGTGGTAGATGCGATCGATCACGGTTTCGCCCTCGGCGACCAGCCCGGCGATGACCAGGCTGGCGGAGGCACGCAGATCGGTCGCCATCACCTTGGCGCCGGACAGCCGGGGCACGCCGGTGACAACCGCGGTATTGCCTTCGACCGCGATATCGGCGCCCAACCGGTTGAGCTCCTGCACGTGCATGAAGCGGTTTTCGAAAATGGTTTCGGTGATACGGGCCACGCCGTTGGCGACACTGTTCAGCGCCATGAACTGCGCCTGCATATCGGTCGGGAAGGCCGGGTATTCGGAGGTGCGGAAACTCACCGCCTGCGGGCGCCGGGCCATCTGCAAACGGATCCAGTCGTCACCGGTTTCGATGCTGGCGCCGGCTTCGCGCAGCTTGTCGAGCACGGTGTCCAGGATGCCCGGCTGCACGCCGCGCAGCACCACATCGCCAAGCGTGGCGGCGGCGGCGCACAGGAAGGTGCCGGCCTCGATGCGGTCGGCGATTACGGCGTGGCTCGCACCGTGCAGGCGCTCCACGCCCCGCACCACCAGACGGTCGGTGCCGATGCCCTCGATCCGGGCGCCCATCTTGACCAGCAGGTTGGCAAGATCGGTCACTTCCGGCTCGCGCGCGGCGTTTTCCAGCACGGTTTCGCCGTCGGCCAGGGTAGCGGCCATCAGCAGGTTCTCGGTGCCGGTCACGGTGATCATGTCGGTGACCACGCGCGCACCCTTCAGGCGGCTGGCGCGGGCATGGATAAAGCCGTGCTCGATGCTGATCTCGGCGCCCATGGCCTGCAAGCCCTTGATGTGCTGGTCGACCGGACGCGCGCCAATGGCGCAGCCGCCAGGCAGCGATACGCGCGCCTCGCCGAAGCGCGCCACCAGCGGACCCAGCACCAGGATCGAGGCGCGCATGGTCTTGACCAGTTCGTAGGGGGCCTCGGGCGAATTCACGTCGGCGCCATTCAGCGTGACGCGCGCGCCGTCCTGCTCCGCCTTCACGCCCATCTGGCGCAGCAGCTTGAGCGTGGTACGCACGTCCTGCAGGTTGGGCACATTGTCCAGCGTAACGGTATCGGCCGTGAGCAGCCCTGCGCACAGGATCGGCAGCGCAGCGTTCTTGGCGCCGGAGACGCGGATCTCGCCTCGCAGCGGGCCATTGCCCTGGATCTCGAGTTTGTCCATGTTCAGTCGTTTCAGGCCGGCTGCCCAAAGGCGTCCGGCGTCATTCATTTCGCTCCCCGCCTGTGCATCAAAATGCACAACCGCGGCATCTGGTACCCGAGGCCGCCGCGTTGCGGGACGACCTGCTTGTCACGTCCGGCCTGTCGGGCGGCCAGCTTGTTGGTCCGTCTTACTTGGCCTGGCCCGCCTGCGCCTGCCACTCGGCCGGCGTCAGCGTCTTCATCGACAGCGCGTGGATCTCGGCGCGCATGCGGTCGCCCAGCGCGGCGTAGACCCGCTGGTGCCGCTGGATCAGGCGCTTGCCGTCGAATTCGGCGCTGACGATGGTGGCAAAGAAGTGCTGGCCGTCGCCTTCCACTTCCAGGTGTTCGCAGGAGAGGCCTTGGGCGATGTAGTCCCTGACTTGTTGGGGTGTAGGCAGCATGATTGTCTTTTCGCTTTGTTTCTCTGTGTGTCGCGTCGGTTCGCTTGTGGGTTCGGCGGGGCAGACGCCCCCTCAGTGGCGCAGCTTGTAGCCGCTCTTGAGCAGCTGCAGCGCTATCGCCGCGAGCACCACGAAAGCTGTACCCACTACTGCGAGACTGAAGGCCGGCGCCACGTCGGAGACACCGAAAAAGCCGTAGCGGAAGCCGTCGATCATGTAGAAGAACGGGTTGGCGTGCGACACCGCCTGCCAGAAGGGAGGCAGCGAGTGGATCGAGTAGAAGACGCCGGAAAGGAAGGTCGCCGGCATGATCAGGAAGTTCTGGAAGGCCGCGAGCTGGTCGAACTTCTCGGCCCAGATTCCCGCGATCAGCCCCAGCGTGCCAAGGATCGCCGCGCCCAGCAAGGCAAACAGCAGGATCCAGCCGATATTGGCGAAATGCAGGTTGGCGAACCAGGCCGTCACCAGCAGCACGCCCAGGCCCACGGCCAGGCCGCGCACGATGGAAGCCACCACGTAGGCACCAAACATTTCCCAGTGCGACAGCGGCGGCAGCATGATGAACACCAGGTTGCCGGTGATCTTGGACTGGATCAGCGACGACGAGCTATTGGCGAAGGCATTCTGCAGCACGCTCATCATCACCAGGCCCGGCACCAGGAAGGCGGTATAGCTGATCTGGTCGTACACCTTCACGCGGTTTTCCAGCACGTGGCCGAAAATCAGCAGGTACAGGATCGCGGTCAGCACCGGCGCCGCCACGGTCTGGAAGCTGACCTTCCAGAAGCGCAGCACTTCCTTGTAAAGAAGAGTGCGGAAGCCCACCAGGCCACCCACCGCCATCGGTGCGAGGTGCGTGTTGATGGCGTCCTGGGTGCCGTCGAATTCGGTTGGCATCTTCATGCTGCGGCCTCCACCGCCGTATCCGGCAGTGCGCCCGGCATATGGCCTTCACGCCGCATGATCTGCACGAACACGTCCTCCAGGTCGGCCTTGTTGATTTCCATGTCTTCGATCTCGCAACCGGCCTCGCGGCAGGCGGCCAGGATCGGCTCCACCGCCGGATAACCCGACAGCCGCAGCCGAACCGCGCGCTCGCCGGGGTTGGCGGGCATGCGCAGCGGTTCAAGCTCGGCGGGCAGGGCACCCCTGGAGAACGTCAGCATCAGCTGCAGCCCTGCGAATTGGCTCAGCAGGTTGCTGGTGCGGTCCAGCGCCACCACCTCGCCGAACTTGAGCATGGCGATGCGATCGCACAACGCCTCGGCTTCTTCCAGGTAGTGCGTGGTGAGAATGATGGTGTGGCCCTCGCGATTCAGCCGCGAGATGAACTTCCACAGGGTCTGGCGCAGTTCCACGTCGACCCCGGCGGTCGGCTCGTCGAGCACGATGACCGGCGGCCGGTGCACCAGGGCCTGGGCCACCAGCACGCGCCGCTTCATGCCGCCGGAAAGCTGGCGCATATTGGCGTCGGCCTTGTTGGTGAGATCCAGGTTGGCCATGATCTCGTCGATCCAGTCGTCGTTGCGGGTCAATCCGAAATAGCCGGACTGCAGGCGCAGCGTCTCGCGCACCGTGAAGAAGGGATCGAAGACCAGTTCCTGCGGCACCACGCCCAGCATGCGCCGCGCCAGGCGGTAATCGGACACCACGTCGTGACCGAGCACGCTGACGCTGCCGGAATCGGCGCGGTTCAGGCCTGCCAGGATGGAGATCAGCGTGGTCTTGCCTGCACCGTTGGGGCCGAGCAGGCCGAAGAATTCGCCGCGCTCGACGGTGAAGCTGACACCCTTCAGCGCTTGCAGGTTGCGGTAGCGCTTGCGAACGTCTTTGAGTTCGATGGCTTTCATGGCCGGATACTGTTTGGCAGGCGCGTCGGGCTTTTCAGCCTCGCACGCCGGCCTCCTTGAAATGGCGGGGACCGCCTGGGTGCTTCGACCGTGTCTTGTCCGTGCCTTATATGCCGGAACGGTCGAACAACCCGGAATTATAGGGGATACGGGAGTAGTCCCGCTTTGAGCGCGAGGCGTGGCGCGAGCCATCGCCCGGGCATCGCTGTAGCAAGCGCAGGTCAGCAGCTTGCCACGGATGCCGGTTCAATGTCGGTGGGAAAGGGTGCCTTGCGTGCCTTGGGCACCCGCCTGGGGTACCAGTTGCAGCAGGGATTCGACGCCATACAGTGCGGCCAGCTCGGTGAGTTGTGCCGGTACGCCAATAATTTCGAGCGACTTGCCGCGGCTGGCGGCGTCACGTTGCCAGGCCAGCAGCACGGCGACAGCCGCGGAATCGACCTGGACCAGGCCGCTGCAGTCGACCCGGGCTTCACCCTGGGCCAGGCGTGCCAGGCCGTCACGCAGCACGGCGGCGGCGTTGCGGTTGGTCAGCGAGGTGTCGAGCGATAGCATCTGGCAGCGGTCCGGGGATGCGGGTCTGGAAAAAAGCACTCCCGCAGGTGCGGGAGCGCTCATTGTAGATCAGTTCGGCCAGTCACGCTGCGCCGGAGGCGGCGCGGCGCGCGGGCCTGCCGGTCAGTTCTTGGCGTTGGCGAGCTGGCGGTTGCGGTCTTGCAGTGTCTTGATCACGCCGTCCACGCCCTGCTGGCCCACGATCGTGTTGAAGCTGCCCTTGTAGGCCTCGGTCAGCCAGGCACCCAGCACATTGATGTCATAGACCTTCCAGCCTTGCGGTGTCTTTTCCAGGCGGTAGTCCAGCTGGATCGGCTCCCCCTTGTTGATGACCTGGGTGCGGATGGTGGCGTCGGTATCCTCCGGGCTGCCGCGGTACGGGCGGAACTGCACGGTCTGGTCGCGAATCTGCGCGATGGCGCCGGAGTAGGTACGGATCAGCAGCGTCTTGAACTCGTCGGCAATCTGCTTTTGCTGCTCCGGCGTAGCCTTGGACCAGTTACGGCCCATGGCGATCTGCGTGGTCTTCTGGAAGTTCGCGTTGGGGAGGATCTTCTGCTCCACCAGCGCGGAGATCTTGGTGATATTCCCGGCCTGCATGTCCTTGTCCGCCTTGACGGAGGCCATCACGTCGCCGACCACGGCCTTGACCAGGCCATCGGGCGTGCTGGCATCCTGCGTTTGGGCATGGGCGGCACCGGCAAAGGCAACCACGGTAAGAAAAGGCAGCAAGAGTCGCTTCAGCATCATATTGTCCTTATCAATCGAACGCACCGGTCACCGGCTACGGCAACCTTGCGTGTCCCGGCATCAAGGCCGGTAATGGTCACGCGCCGAGTTGGAGTTCGGGCGAGCCGGGGGAGTTCGCAGCGCCAGGGACTCCGACGCCACATTTACATAATTTGTTGCACCGCTCACAGCCATGACACGCGCGCGGCCCGGCATACTCAACGGCCAAAGCGAATGCCGCCCGGCATCTGCACCGGTGGCGTGGGCAGCGTCTGGTTTTCCTGCCTGGTGTCGGACGGCTCGTCTGCCGGCGCGGTGTCGTCGCTCTCCGGCGGGTTGCCATCATAGATCTGGTACTCGCGGCGCTGCAGGTAGGCGTCGCGCAGGAACGCATATTTGTCGAGCGCCGCCATCTCGATCAGGCCGGAAGCGCCGAGCAGCGAGGCCCGGGTGTTGACGACACGCACCCCGAACAGCGAGTTGCGAAGCCAGACGGGATCGAGGTACGCCGACGGATCGATCTGGCGGTCCACCAGCATGCCTGCGGTATCGCGCACCGAACTCGGCCCGAAAAGCGGCAGCACCAGGTAAGGTCCGGCCGGCACGCCCCATACGCCCAGCGTCTGCCCGAAGTCTTCCTTGTATTTGGGCAGCCCGGCAGGGGTGGCGATGTCAATCAGGCCGCCGAGACCCAGCACACTGTTCATGGCCACGCGCATGGTGTCTTCCACGGCGCGGGCGGGCTTGCCCTGCAGCAGGTTGTTGACAGCCGAGTAGACATCGCTGACGTTGGAGAAAGCGTTGTCTATCCCGGTACGGATCGGCGACGGAATGAAGTCCGTGTACAACTCGGCGACCGGGCGCAACACGCCCTTGTCGAAGTCGTCGTTGATCTTGAAGACTTCCCGGTTGAAGGGTTCGAGGGGATCTTTCGGGTTGGCGGTCGGGCCGCTCGCGCAACCTGCCATCAAACCCGCTGCCAACACTGCCAGCAACCAATTTCGCCCCGCGCACCAGCGCGCGGCGACACGGTCGCCATTCATTTCAGCCCCCCTGCCGCGCCGCTGGCGGCGCCCGCGGCACCCCCGCCAGCGTTGTTGCCGCCGGCACCGGCGTCGGCAGCCTTGTTATACAGGAACTGCCCGATCAGGTTTTCCAGCACCACGGCCGATTGCGTCATTGTGATGCGCGAACCCTCGGCCAGCATGGCGGAATCGCCACCCGCCTCAAGACCCAGGTATTGCTCGCCCAGCAAGCCGGAGGTCAGGATTTTTGCCGAAGTGTCCTTGGGGAACTGGTAGCGCTTTTCCAGGTTGAGCGTCACGGTCGCCTGGTAGGTCTTGTCGTCGAAGCGGATGTCGGCCACCCGCCCTACCACCACGCCGGCGCTCTTCACCGGCGCGCGCGGCTTCAGGCCGCCGATATTATCGAAGCGCGCCTGCACGGAGTAGGTCTCCTGGAACGACAGCGAGCTCATGTTGCCGGCCTTCAGCGCCAGGAACAGCAGCGCCACGAAACCCGCCACAACAAACAGCCCAACCCAGAAATCGAGTGTATTTCTTTTCATCTGCGTCTCTTCTTCAAGTACTCCGGCTCCGGCGACCGCACCGGCAGGTCAGCTGAACATCAGCGCAGTCAGCAGGAAATCCAGCGCCAGCACGGCCAGCGAGGCAATCACGACGGTACGCGTGGTGGCGCGCGACACACCTTCCGGCGTGGGCTTGGCCTGATAGCCCTGGTACAGCGCTATAAACGTCACCGCGACGCCAAAAATGAAGCTCTTTATGACGCCGTTCAGCACGTCATTCCGCACGTCAACCCCGTTCTGCATCTGCGACCAGAACGCGCCCGCATCGACGCCGATCATCTGCACGCCGACCACATAGCCACCGAGGATGCCGACGGCACTGAAAATCGCCGCCAGCACCGGCATGGCCACCACGCCAGCCCAGAAGCGCGGCGCGATCACGCGCTGCAGCGGATTGACCGCCATCATTTCCATGGCCGTGAGCTGTTCGCCGGCCTTCATCAGGCCGATTTCGGCCGTGAGCGACGTACCGGCGCGGCCGGCGAACAACAGCGCCGTCACCACCGGACCCAGTTCGCGTACCAGCGACAGAGCCACGAGCAGGCCGAGCGCCTGCTCGGATCCATAGCGATTTAGCGTGTAATAGCCCTGCAACCCCAGCACGAAGCCGACAAATAAGCCCGATACCGCGATAATCACCAGCGACAGGTTGCCGACGAAGAAAATCTGGTCGATTACCAACCGGAAGCGGCGCAGCAGCGCGGGCGACATCGCCAGCACTGTGAAGAACATGCGGGTGGCATGACCGAGGCCGCTGACCGACTGGCGCACGGCAGAGCCGATGCTTGTGAAGAACCCTATCATCGCCCCGCCCCGCTCGCGAAGTCCTCGGCCAGCGACGGGCCCGGATAGTGGAAGGGCACTGGCCCGTCGGGCTCGGCGTGGACGAACTGGTGCACGAAGGGATCCGTCGAAGCGCGAAGGGCCTCGGGCTCGCCTTCGGCGGCAATGCGGCCGTCGGCAATGAAATAAACGTAGTCGGCGATCAGGAAGGTCTCGTTGACGTCGTGCGACACGATGATGGTGGTGGCGCCAAGCGCGTCATTCAGGCTGCGGATCAGGCGCGCGGTCAGGCCCAGCGAGATCGGGTCGAGTCCCGCGAAGGGCTCGTCATACATCAACAGGGCGGGATCGAGCGCGATCGCGCGCGCCAGCGCAACCCGGCGCGCCATGCCGCCGGAGATCTCCGAGGGCATCAGTTCGCGCGCGCCGCGCAGGCCGACGGCGTTGAGCTTCATCAGCACCAGATCGCGGATCATCGACTCTGGCAAGTCCGTATGTTCGCGCAACGGGAAGGCAACGTTGTCGAACACGGAGAGATCGGTGAACAAGGCGCCAAACTGGAACAGCATGCCCATCTGGCGCCGCACGGCATAGAGGTCATTGCGGTCCAGGGCGGGAATATTGGCACCATTGAAGAGCACTTGTCCCTTCTGCGGCCGGACCTGACCGCCGATCAGGCGCATCACGGTGGTTTTGCCGCAGCCCGAGCCGCCCATGACGGCAACCACCTTGCCGCGCGGGAAGCGCATGCTAAGGCCCGACAGGATAGGCTTGCCATTCGCCATGTAGGCGAAATCGACAGACTGGAGCTCGACGAGGTTTGAGGCGGAATCGGTCACGTTGGCACCGTGTTAGGCAGTCCGCCATTATAAGGGCTACTACCTAGCGGCGGCCGCGCCAGTGTGCCGCAATCCACATCCATGGATCGCAAATAATTGTTTCATCACATTTGACGTGTGCCGGCGCCAGACCTGACGCCACCTAGGGTTCGGTCGGCCCGCCCGTCTGCCGCAAGATCACCTGCCACTGGATCGACTCCGAGCGAATCGCTGTGGCAAACGCCTCGGGCGAGTCCCGCAACGGTGTCAGGCCGGCCGCCAGCAAGCGATCCCGGACCTCGCGCTCGCCCATCACCGCGTCCAGTTCGCTGGCGATCCGCGCCACGATGGGATGCGGCGTCTTGGCCGGGGCAATGACGCCATACCAGGCCCCCGCCCCGTAGCCGTCCAGCCCTGATTCCTGCAGCGTCGGCACGGCGGGCGCGAGTTGCGAACGCGCCACGCCAGTCACGCCCAGCAGACGCAAGTTGCCATTCTTGACGTGGGCCTGTACCGCGGCAAACGAGCAGAAACAGGCGCTGACGCGCCCGGCAAGCATCTCTTGCACCACGGCGCCCTCGCCCTTGGCTATTACCAGCGGCACCCCGTTGGGGACGCCGTGCACAGCGTATTGGGCATAGAGGTGCGAAGGGCTACCGGCCTGGCCGGAGCCATAACTGTAGGCGGCGGGGCTGGCATTGACCGCCGTCAGCCATTGCTGCGGTGTGCGCATCGGCAGGCGCGCATCGATCACAAGGAACAGCGGCATGGTGGCCACGCGCGCCACCGGCGTAAAGTCGCGCACCACGTCATAGGGCACGGGCTCAAGGCCGGGCTGGATCAGCATGGTGGCCTGGTGGAACAGCAAGGTATGCCCGTCGGAGCTCGCCTTGGCCACCACGTCGCCCGCGGTGGTGCCACCCGCGCCGGGCCGGTTATCGACATCGACCGGCACGCCGAGCCGTATCGCCAGCCGCTCGGCCAGCAGGCGCGCCACGGCGTCCGGCACGCCGCCAGCGGGAAAGGGCACGATCAGGCGGATCGGCCGGACAGGAAATGATATGGGGCGGGTGAACGCGGTCTGGGTCGGGGTTGCCTGCGGGGTTGCCGGCCGCGCCTGGACGGGGCCGCCGGTGCCGGCCACCAGGCCGGCAAGGCAAAGCAGCGCGAAGACCCGGAGCCGGGACGCGACGCGCGATGCCATCCCCTGCCAAGGGAAGCAAAAAACAGGCGAAACAAACAGCGGATGCCTGGCACGCAAGTGGGGCTGCTGACCAGCCGGCTTTGCAGCGGGGTGAAGCAACATCGCCTTACCTCGCCAAAGCCGCGAAAAAATGCGCACTTCGGACATCAATTCCTCCGGGCCACGGGCATTGCCGGTGGCATCTCTATCGGCTGAAAAGGGGGGGTTAGCGAGGCAGTCTTTGATTTAATTGTCAGGACATTCTACGAAGATTGCCCAGAGCCGCACAGACCACGTTAACCATAGCCGGGACAACCCTGTGAGGAGCGCATGCCGCAACTTGCCGGTCTGCGCCACCACGCTGGCGCATGGCCGGCTTCGAGAGCGACCGGGCCGTCCGGCAGCGCCCTGCTCCCGCGGTTTGCGGCGCGTCGAGCAGGCATCACCGTGCCTTCGGCACGCAACGCCCTCTATAATCGCCCGCCATGAGCGAATGCATTCTCCGGCCCATGCGGCCCACCGACCTGCCCGCCGTGCTGGAAATCCAGGCCCAGTGCTATCGCGGCATGCTGCTCGAATCGGGCGCCGCCCTGGCCAGCCGGCTGACGCTGTCGCCTGCCACCTGCTGGGTGGCGGCGCGCGCCGGACAGAACGAGACGCTGGCAGCCTATCTGTTTACCCATATGTGGCCGCAGGACAGCCTGCCACCGCTCGACGGCGTACTGGAACCTCACTGGGAGCGGAGTGATGAGTCCAGGCGGGCTGCGGCACTCACCTGGTTCGTGCACGATATGGCGGTGGCGCCTGCCGGCCAGGGCAAGGGCCTGGCTCAGGGGCTTTACGTAGCCGCCCGCGCGGCGGCGCTGGACGCCGGGCTGCGCTCGTCGCGGCTGGTCGCCGTGCAATCGGCAGCACCGTGGTGGCGCAGACTCGGGTACGAAAAAATTGCCGCGGCCGACGACGCATCCGACGCCAAGCTGTCGGCCTATGGCGCCGACGCCGTGCTGATGGGCCGCGTTCTGCAGCCGGCGTGACCGGGCGCCAATGAAAAAACCCGCCCGGCTTGCGCGGGGCGGGCCTTGCAACGAGAGCAGCGCCTTAGCGCGGCAGCTCGGAGTGTCCCATCAGGAAGGCATCGACCGAACGCGCGGCCTGGCGGCCTTCGCGGATCGCCCACACCACCAGCGACTGGCCGCGGCGCACGTCGCCAGCGGCGAACACCTTGGGCACGTTGGTGTGGTACGCGCGCTCGCCTTCCGTGGCGGCACGGGCGTTCTTGCGAGCGTCGGTGTCCACCCCGAAGGCGCTCAACAGCGAGCCCACCGGGTTGGTGAAACCCATCGCCAGCAGTACGAGGTCAGCCTTGAGGATGAACTCGCTGTCCGGCACTTCCTGCATCTTGCCGTCCTTCCACTCGACGCGGCAGGCCTTGAGCGCGGTGATCTTGCCGTTCTCGCCGATGAATTCCTTGGTAGCAACCGACCAGTCGCGATCGCAGCCTTCATCGTGCGACGACGAGGTGCGCAGCTTGATCGGCCAGTACGGCCACACCAGCGGCTTGTTTTCCTCTTCCGGCGGCTGCGGCAGCAGTTCGAACTGGACGACCGATTCGGCGCCGTGGCGGTTCGAGGTGCCCACGCAGTCGGAGCCGGTATCGCCGCCGCCGATCACGATGACGTGCTTGCCTTCGGCACGGATCTCGTTGGGCGCGTCGCCAGCCACTTCCTTGTTCTGCGGGATCAGGAATTCCAGCGCGTAGTGAATACCGGACAGGTCACGGCCGGGAACCGGCAGATCGCGCGGCACTTCGGAGCCGCCCGCCAGCACGACGGCGTCGAACTGGTCTTGCAGCGCCTGTGCCGAGATGGTCTCACGCGCATAGTTCTTGATGCCGGCCGGCAATTCGCCGTCGGTCACCATCACGCCGGCGCGGAAGGTCACGCCTTCGGCCTGCATCTGCTCCATGCGGCGGTCGATCAGCCACTTTTCCAGCTTGAAGTCGGGGATGCCGTAGCGCAGCAGGCCACCGATGCGATCATTCTTCTCGAACACCGTTACGTCGTGGCCGGCGCGCGCCAGCTGTTGGGCAACGGCCATGCCGGCGGGGCCGGAACCGACCACCGCAACGGTCTTGCCGGTCTTGTGCTTGGGCGGCTGCGGGGCAACCCAGCCTTCGTCCCAGGCCTTGTCAATGATGGCGTGCTCGATCGACTTGATGCCGACCGGTGCTTCATTGATGCCCAGCGTGCAGGCGGCCTCGCACGGTGCCGGGCAGATGCGGCCCGTGAACTCGGGGAAGTTGTTGGTCTGGTGCAGCACCTCGATGGCCGACTTCCAGTCCTGGCGATACACCAGGTCGTTGAAGTCGGGAATGATGTTGTTGACCGGGCAGCCGTTGTTGCAGAACGGAATGCCGCAGTCCATGCAGCGTGCGCCCTGGATCTTCGCTTCGCTGTCGGACAGCGCGAAAACGAATTCCTTGTAGTGCTTCACGCGCTTGGCTACGGGCTCGTAACCTTCATTCTGGCGCGGAAATTCGAGAAAGCCAGTCGCCTTACCCATGTTGCGTCCTTGGTCTTGCTGGGCGGGACCGGCGCTTGCGCCGGCCCCGCTGTGAGGTCAATATCTTGTGAGGCCGGCGGCGCCGATGCGCCGCCGCTCATGCTTGGTCGGGCTCGCCGCCCGGGCCGGCTCAGGCTGCGATACGGTCGCTGTCCTTCGCTTCCTGCTCCTTGGCGTACATTTCGCCCAGCGCGCGCTTGTACTCGGTCGGGAAGACCTTGACGAACTTGCGGCGCGAGGTAGCCCAGTCGGCCAGCAACGCCTTGGCGCGCTCGGAACCCGTGAAGCGGAAGTGCTGCTCGATCAGGCCCTTGAGGATGACTTCGTCGAGCTGGCGCTGGCCGTCCACCTTGTGCCAGGAGGCCGGGGACTGGCCCTTCTCCTGGTCCGCCGCGGCGAGCACGGTTTCCAGTGCCACCATCGAGGTGTTGCAGCGCTTGTCGAACAGGCCGTCCTCGTCATAGACGTAGGCCATGCCGCCCGACATGCCGGCCGCAAAGTTGCGTCCGGTGCCGCCCAGCACCACCACGGTACCGCCAGTCATGTACTCGCAGCCATGGTCGCCGGTGCCTTCCACCACTGCGGACGCGCCCGAGTTGCGCACCGCGAAGCGTTCGCCCGCCACGCCGTTGAAGAAGGCTTCGCCGGCAATCGCGCCGTAAAGCACGGTGTTGCCCACGATGATGTTGCGGGTCGGGTCGCCACGGAACTCGTGCGGAGCGCGCACGATCACGCGGCCGCCCGACAGGCCCTTGCCCACGTAGTCGTTGCCGTCGCCCACCAGGTCCAGCGTGATGCCATGCGCCAGGAAGGCGCCAAAGGACTGGCCGGCGGTGCCTTGCAACTGGATGTGGATAGTGTCGTCAGGCAGGCCTTCGTGGCCGTACTGCTTGGCCACCACGCCCGAGAGCATCGCGCCGACTGTGCGGTTGACATTCTTCACCGGCTGGATGAACGACACGCGCTCACCCTTGTCGATGGCCAGGCGGGCCTTGGCGATCAGCACATGGTCGAGCGCCTTGCCGGCTTCGACCGACAGGCCGTGGTCCTGCCCATCGGTGTGGAAACGCGGCAGCTCGGCCGGGAACGGTACCTGGTAGAAGATGCGCGAAAAGTCGAGGCCGCGCGCCTTCCAGTGTTCGATGGCCGGCTTGGTGTCGAGCAGGTCGGCACGGCCGATCAGTTCGTCAAAGGTGCGGATACCCAGTTGCGCCATGATCTCGCGGGCTTCCTCGGCAACGAAGAAGAAGAAGTTCACCACGTGCTCGGGCTTGCCCTGGAATTTCTTGCGCAGCACCGGATCCTGCGTCGCCACGCCCACCGGGCAGGTGTTCAGGTGGCACTTGCGCATCATGATGCAGCCTTCGGCTACCAGCGGCGCGGTGGCGAAGCCGAACTCGTCAGCGCCCAGCAGCGCGCCGATGACGACGTCGCGGCCAGTCTTCATCTGGCCGTCGGCCTGCACGCGGATGCGGTTGCGCAGACCGTTGAGCATCAGCGTCTGCTGCGTCTCGGACAGGCCGAGCTCCCACGGCGTGCCGGCGTGCTTGATCGACGACCACGGCGAAGCGCCGGTGCCGCCATCATGGCCGGCGATCACGACGTGATCCGCCTTGGCCTTGGCCACGCCCGCGGCCACGGTGCCCACGCCCACTTCCGACACCAGCTTGACGGAGATATCGGATGCCGGGTTGACGTTCTTCAGGTCGTGGATCAGCTGTGCCAGATCCTCGATCGAGTAGATGTCATGGTGCGGCGGCGGCGAGATCAGGCCAACGCCCGGCACTGAGTAACGCAGCTTGCCGATGTAGTCCGAGACCTTGTGGCCGGGCAGCTGGCCGCCTTCGCCGGGCTTGGCGCCCTGCGCCATCTTGATCTGGATCTGGTCTGCCGAAGCCAGGTACTCGGCGGTCACGCCGAAACGGCCGGAGGCCACCTGCTTGATCTTCGAGCGCAGCGAGTCGCCGGCCTCCAGTTCCAGGTCGCGCACCACGGCTTCGGAGCCCAGCAGGCCCTGCAGGGTGTCGCCCTTCTTGATGGGGATGCCGCGCAGTTCGTTGCGATAGCGCTTCTCGTCCTCGCCGCCTTCGCCGGTGTTGGACTTGCCGCCGATGCGGTTCATCGCCACGGCCAGCGTGGTGTGCGCCTCGGTGGAGATCGAGCCCAGCGACATGGCGCCGGTCGCGAAGCGCTTGACGATGTCCTTGGCCGATTCCACTTCTTCCAGCGGAATGGCGCGCGCCGGATCAACCTTGAACTCGAACAGGCCGCGCAGCGTCATGTGACGGGGGCTCTGGTCGTTGATGATGTTGGCGTATTCCTTGTACGTCTGGTACGCGCCCTTGCCGTCGTCGGCACGCACGGCGTGCTGCAGCTTGGCCACCGAATCCGGGGTCCACATGTGCTCTTCGCCACGCACACGGTAGGCGTACTCGCCGCCGGTGTCGAGCATGGTGTCCAGCACCGGGTTGTCGCCAAAGGCGTCCTGGTGCAGGCGCAGCGCTTCCTCGGCCACCTCGAAGATGCCGATGCCTTCGACGTTCGATGCGGTACCGTGGAAATACTTCTGCACCAGTTCGCGCGACAAGCCGATGGCTTCGAAGATCTGCGCGCCGGTGTAGGACATATAGGTGGAGATGCCCATCTTGGACATCACCTTCTGCAGGCCCTTGCCGACCGCCTTGACGAAGTTCTTGACCGCCTTCTCGGGCGACAGGTCGCCGGACAAGCCTTGCGCCATGTCGGCCAGCGTTTCCATCGCCAGGTACGGGTGCACGGCTTCCGCGCCGTAGCCGGCCAGCAATGCGAAGTGGTGCACTTCGCGCGCCGTGCCGGTTTCCACCACCAGGCCAGCCGAGGTGCGCAGGCCCTTATCCACCAGATGGTGATGAATGGCCGACGTGGCCAGCAGCGCGGGAATCGCCACGTGACCCGCATCAACGCGGCGGTCCGACACGATCAGGATGTTGTAGCCCGAACGCACCGCGTCCACGGCTTCGGCGCACAGCGAGGCCAGGCGGGCTTCGATGCCTTCCTTGCCCCACACCTTCGGATAGCAGATGTTCAGTTCGTACGAACGGAACTTGCCGCCGGTGTAGTGCTCGATGTTGCGGATCTTGGCGATGTCCTTGAAGTCCAGCACGGGCTGGGACACTTCGAGACGCATCGGCGGGTTGATGTTGTTCAGCTCGAGCAGGTTGGGCTTGGGTCCGATGAAGGACACCAGCGACATCACCATGTTCTCGCGGATCGGGTCGATCGGCGGGTTGGTGACCTGGGCGAAAAGTTGCTTGAAGTAGTGGTACAGCGTCTTGTTCTTGGACGACAGCACGGCCAGCGGGCTGTCGTTGCCCATCGAACCGGTGGCTTCCTCGCCGGCCAGCGCCATCGGCGCCATCAGGAACTTGACGTCTTCCTGGGTGTAGCCGAAGGCTTGCTGGCGATCCAGCAGGCGCGCGTCGGGCTTCTTCTCGGCGGCCACGTCCTCGGGCTTGGCGTCGAGCTCGTCGAGCTTGATGCGCACGGCGTCGATCCAGCTCTTGTACGGCTTGGCGTTGGCCAGGTTGTCCTTGAGTTCCTTATCGTCGATGATGCGGCCTTGCTCCATGTCGATCAGGAACATCTTGCCCGGCTGCAGGCGCCACTTTTGCACGATGCGCGACTCGGGGAACGGCAGCACGCCGGCTTCCGACGCCAGCACCACGATGTCGTCCTCGGTCACGTAGAAACGCGCCGGGCGCAGGCCGTTACGGTCCAGCGTGGCGCCGATCTGGCGGCCATCGGTGAAGCAGATCGCGGCGGGGCCGTCCCACGGCTCCATCATGGCGGCGTGGTATTCGTAGAAGGCGCGGCGGTTGTCGTCCATCAGCGTGTGCTGTTCCCAGGCTTCCGGGATCATCATCATCATCGCGTGGACGAGCGGGTAGCCCGCCATCGTCAGCAGTTCGAGGCAGTTGTCGAACGATGCGGTATCCGACTGGCCAGGGTAGATCAGCGGCCACAGCTTGGGCAGGTCGTCGCCCAGCACCGGCGACGAGATCGCGCCGGTACGTGCGTTGACCCAGTTCACATTGCCCTTGACCGTGTTGATTTCGCCGTTGTGGGCGACCATGCGGTACGGGTGGGCCAGTTCCCAGGCCGGGAAGGTGTTGGTAGAGAAGCGCTGGTGCACCAGGGCCAGCGCCGACACGGCGCGCGGGTCCTGCAGGTCGAGATAGTATTCGCCGACCTGGTTGGCCAGCAGCAGACCCTTGTACACCACCGTGCGCGCCGACATCGACGGCACGAAGTATTCCTTGCCGTGCTTGAGCTTGAGCGCCTGGATGGCGTGGCTGGCGGTCTTGCGGATCACATAGAGCTTACGTTCCAGCGCGTCCGTGGTCATGATGTCGCGGCCGCGACCGATGAAGATCTGGCGGATCACCGGCTCGGTGGTACGCACCGTCGGCGACATCGGCATGGCGGCATCCACCGGCACATCGCGCCAGCCCAGCACGACCTGGCCTTCCAGGCGCACGGTGCGCTCGAGCTCCTGCTCGCAAGCCAGGCGGGATGCGTGTTCCTTCGGCAGGAAGATCATGCCCACGCCGTACTCGCCGGACGGCGGCAGGGTCACGCCCTGCTTGGCCATTTCCTCGCGGTAGAACTGGTCCGGGACCTGGATCAGGATACCGGCACCGTCGCCCATCAGCGCATCGGCGCCAACCGCGCCCCGGTGGTCCAGGTTTTCCAGGATCTTCAGGCCTTGCTGGACGATCTCATGGCTCTTCTTGCCCTTGATGTGGGCGACCATGCCGACGCCGCAGGCATCTTTTTCATTGGCGGGGTCGTACATGCCCTGGGCTTGGGGACGCGAGGCAGGCGCGTACGCGGCGGCAGACTCTGCGGCCTGCGCTTGGGCCATCGTTGGCTTCGATTGGGATTGCGATTGGTCCACGGGCTTGATTCCGGTGAGGGCTGCGCAGCCAGCAAGGCAGACCGGAACGGGAACCGCACTCTTCCACCGGGGCCGGTCGTAAACCGGGATCGGGGCAACGAGAGAGACAGCGGGACCGCAGCGGCGTACACAGGCGTGACGCGCCGCACAATGAATGTGGGTGGAGGAACTATAAAAGAATCGTACCCGTCCCGCAAAATTTTTAAATGGGGTCAGAACATAATTAATCTCGCACCACTTCAGGGATGGTCTTTATTTGGGGACAGATTGATCCTGGTGCATTGCAATGACGATTTGTGATGCGCTGCTGCTGTAGGTGATGACCCCGCCACGCGCGACGGGGCCGACCTTAGATCGAGTCCGGCTCCGCCTCTCTGGCGGCCGCCGAGCGGCCCACCGGCCTTCCCTTGGGCAACTGATGCACGCGCCGCCCACCCTGGCGCTCCAGTTGGGCGAGGAAGGCCGCATCGCCCAGGGGCCAGCCGCTATGCGCATGGCTGCGCAGCGTGGCCAGCGCCATCGAGGACAAGCCCTCGGCAGTCACGGAGCGGTAATTCGACTGACGCTCGAATGGCGTATTGCCCAGCGCCCAGTATGCAGAGTGATCGCTCACAAATGGGCTGGCTTCGATGCCGGCGTGGTGGCGATAGCTGCTCCAGCGGTCGCCTTCGGGCGAACTCACTTCGCCCGCGCGCACGGCATTACCCTCCACATACAGCATCGCGGGCAACATCCAGGCCGCGGGATCGAACACCGCCGAACGGAAGCGGCCATCCCACAACGTGCCCGTGCGGCCGGCAACCCGGTTGAAATGGCGCGCGTAGCGGCGCCCGACCGCCTGCATGGTCAGGCTGAGCGAGTCGGCATGGCGAGGGGTTGCCACGAGATGAACATGATTTGGCCGCAAGGCGTAGGCGTGGATCGCCAGATCGTGCTCGCGCGCGGCCATCCGCAGGCAGTCGAGGTAGTGCGGGCGATCGTCGGCGCCAAGGAAGATCGGCTGGCGATTGTTGCCGCGTTGCAACACAAGCGCCGGCAGCGACGCCGGGGAAAAACGAGGAAGTCGGGCCATGGTGAGCGAGGAGAATCGGTGACCAGCGATCACCGGATGAATGGCTCAAGCGGATGCCATACCCGATGATAGCCTAGTCGCCGCCTGATCCGTCCCCAATTTCCCCGCCGTCTGTGGCCGCCTAGTTCCCCTCGTCAACCGCAAAAATGCGGCGGTGCTCGCGAATCGCATAGCGGTCGGTCATGCCGGCGATGTAATGCGAGATCAGGCGAGACTGGTCGCGCCCCTGCCCGGCCTGGTACTGCGGCGGCAACAGGCGCGGATCCGCCATGAAGGCGTCGAACAGGTCGGTGATGATGCGGTGCGCCTTGGAGGACATGCGCATCACGAGGTAGTGGCGGTACAGATGGCGGAACAGGAAACGCTTGAGCGCCGCCGCTTCCTCCCGCACTGCCGGGCTGAAGGCCACCAGCGGGCCGGCGGCCCTTACCGCGTCGATGTTGCGCGGGTTGGCGGCGGCAATATTCTGGCTGGTGGTTTCGATCAGGTCGACGATCAGGGTGTTGATCATGCGCCGGACCGTTTCGTTGATGACGCGCCGCCCGTTGATGCCGGGAAACGCCGCCATCGCCTCGGCCCGGTGGCGCCCCCACATCGGTACTTCGTCCATCTGCTCGAGCGTGAGCAGGCCGGAGCGCAGGCCGTCGTCGATATCGTGGTTGTTGTAGGCGATCTCATCGGCCAGGTTGGCCAGTTGCGCCTCCAGCGAAGGCTGGGTGCCCTCCAGGAAACGCCGGCCCAGTTCGCCCAGCGCCGAGGCATTGACGCGCGAGCAGTGCTTGAGCACGCCCTCGCGCGTCTCGAAGGTCAGGTTGAGCCCGTTGAACCCGCCATAGCGCTCTTCCAGCTCATCCACCACCAGCAGGCTCTGCAGGTTGTGCTCGAAGCCGCCATGGTTCTTCATGCAATTGTTCAGCGCGTCCTGGCCGGCATGGCCGAAAGGCGTGTGACCCAGGTCATGCGCCAGCGAGATGGCCTCGACCAGGTCCTCGTTCAGGCGCAGGTTGCGCGCAATCGAGCGGGCGATCTGCGCGACTTCCAGGCTATGGGTTAGCCGGGTACGGAACAGATCACCTTCGTGATTGACGAAGACCTGCGTCTTGTACTCGAGCCGCCGGAAGGCCGTGCTGTGGATAACGCGGTCGCGGTCGCGCTGGAACTCCGTGCGCGAAGACGAAGCCGCTTCGAGATGCGCCCGCCCAAGTGTCTGCGCGGAGCGGGCGGCATAGGGAGCGAGGTGGCTTTCGAGGTCGGTCATGCGGCAATCCGGTCAGGCATCCGGCCGGGCGGCTACACGCCGTCCGGCCGGGGTTGCAAGGCACAACCGATCGCGTCAGGCGACCGGCGCCTCGGTAGGCGGCCTGAGCACCGCGTGCTGCAGCGTAGCGCGCAGGTCAGGATCCGGCACGGTGGTAATGAAGGCTTCGCCCAGCTTCCTCAGCAGGATGAACTTGATGCTGCCGGCTTCCGCCTTCTTGTCCACTTTCATCAGTTCGATGTAGCGGTCGGTGCCGAGTTCCGGCGCCACCACCGGCAGCATGGCGGCGCGCGTGAGCTGCACCACGCGGGCGCGCGTTTCGGTGTCGATAAAGCCGAGCCGGTGCGACAGGTCCGCCGCCATCACCATGCCACACCCCACCGCCTCGCCGTGCAGCCACTCGCCGTAACCCAGGCCTGCCTCAATGGCATGGCCGAAGGTGTGGCCGAAATTGAGCATGGCGCGCAGGCCGCCCTCGCGTTCGTCCTGGGCCACCACTGCGGCCTTGATCTCGCAGGAACGCTTCACCGCCAGCGCCATGGTGTCCGGGTCGCAGGCATTGAGCGCGCGGATATTGCGTTCGATCCAGCCGAAGTACTCGGCATCGGCCATCGCGCCGTGCTTGATCACCTCGGCCAGACCGGCCGCCAGTTCGCGCGCGGGCAGCGTACGCAGCGTGTCGATATCGGCGATCACCGCGTTGGGCTGGTGGAAGGCGCCGATCATGTTCTTGCCCAGCGGGTGGTTGATGCCGGTCTTGCCGCCCACCGAGGAATCCACCTGGGCCAGCAACGTGGTGGGCACCTGCACGAAAGGCACGCCACGCATGTAGCAGGCCGCGGCAAACCCGGTCATATCGCCCACCACGCCGCCGCCAAGGGCGATCAGCGTGGTCTTGCGGTCGGCGCCCGCCGTCAGCAGCGCGTCGAAGATCAGGTTGAGCGTTTCCCACTGCTTGAAGGCTTCGCCGTCTGGCAGGGTGACGGTGCGCACGGTCTTGCCCAGCGCCGCCAGCGTGGCCTGGACCCGGGCGGCATAAAGCGGCCCCACCGTCTCATTGGTGACGATAACAGCGTGCTGGCCACGTACATGGGGACGGAACAATTCGACCTGATCGAGCAGGCCGGTACCGATATGGATGGGGTAGCTGCGCTCCCCAAGGCTGACTTCAAGGGTGATCATCGTGTTTCTGGTCCTGCGCCGGAAGATTGTCCGCGCACGCGCCCTCGCCCTCTTCGGGCTCCTCGGCGGCAACGGTAAAACCGGCCATCTCAAGTTGCATCAACACCATATTAGCAAGCTGCGCCACCGAAGGCTTGCCGGTTTCGATGATGAAATCCGCCACCTCGCGGTAAAGCGGGTCGCGCTCGCCATAGAGCGCTTCCAGCCGCCCCTTGGGGTCTTCGGTCTGCAGCAGCGGGCGATTGCGGTCGTGCCTGGTGCGCAGCCACAGGTCGTGCGGGCTGGCGCGCAGGTAGACCACGGTGCCGCGAGCCTTCAGGTGGGCGCGGTTCTCGGGCCGCAGCACCGCGCCGCCGCCGGTCGCCAGCACAATGCCGTGCCGCTGGGTCAGCTCGTCGATCATCAACGCCTCGCGGTCCCGGAAGCCGGACTCGCCCTCATGTTCGAAGATGATCGGAATACGCACGCCGCAACGCGCCTCGAGTTCGTGGTCCGAATCGAAGAACGGGTAGTTCAGGCGCCGGGCCACGGTGCGGCCAACGGTGGTCTTGCCGGCACCCATCAGGCCAACAAAGAAAAGGTTCGGGCGGGTGAATGTCACTGGCGTGTCGGGCGGGAGCCGGGTCTCTGGCCGGTCCTCGCGGTAGGAAACTGCATCATCTTCTTATGTTGGGGCGCTGCGGGCAAGTGGCGCGGCGCAATCGGCACAAGGCAACCCGCCTCGCGACCCGCCTTGCGCGCCTGCCATGCACCCTCGCGCCTGCTCGCCCGCCTGGGCAATAAAAAAGCCGCATCGGATCGATGCGGCCTGTCAGTCTACTGCATCCGGCGCGGCCGGGGCTATTTCAGCGACACGCTGTCGTTCAGCACGCGCGGCGTCAGGAACACCAGCAACTCAGTCCGGTTATTGACCTTGGCATTGTCCTTGAAGAGGTTGCCCAGTATCGGGATGTCGCCCAGCAGGGGCACCTTGTTCACATTGTTGGACTCGGTCTGGCTGTAAATGCCGCCGATCACCACGGTGCCGCCGTTCTCGACCAGCACCTGCGTCTGCACGTGCTTGGTGTCGATGGCGAAGCCCGACGTGGTCTGGATACCCACGCTGTCCTTGTTGACGTCGACGTCCAGCAGGACATTGCCTTCCGGCGTGATCTGCGGCGTCACTTCCAGCTTCAGGTTGGCCTTGCGGAACTGCACCGAGGTGGCGCCGCTGGAAGTGGCGGCCTGGTAGGGCAGTTCCGTGCCTTGCTCGATCAGTGCCTTGATATTGTTGGCGGTGACCACGCGCGGGCTGGAAATGATCTTGCCCCGCCCGTCGGCCTCAAGCGCCGACAGCTCCAGCGCCAGGAAACGGCCGGCAGTGTTGCTGAACAAGCTGACCGCGACCGAGCCCGGATTGACGCCGTTGATCGCTGCGGCCGGCAGGCTCAGCGCCGGGGTGCTATCCCAGGTGCCGCCCGTGAGCGGGTTCGTGATCGGGCTGACCACATTGGTGTAGTTGTTGCCGTAGCCGGCGCCAGCCGTCTTGGAGGCAAAGCCCAGCCTGACGCCCAGGTTGCGGCTGAAAGTGTCATTGGCCTCGACGATGCGCGCCTCGATGATCACCTGGCGCACCGGAATGTCGATCTTGCCGAGGAAGCTCTGCACCTCTTCCAGCTTGGTCGCGATATCTGACACGAATAGCTGGTTGGTACGAGGATCGGCTGTCAGCGAGCCGCGCTTGGACAGCATGCGCGTGTTGCTGGCCGCCGCGCCGCCCACTCCCCCCACTCCGCCGATCGCACCCGCGCCGCCCAGCGCCCCGCCACCGACACCGCCACCGACACCGCCTGCGGCCAGCCCGAGCAGCATGCGCCGCACGTCCTCGGCGCGCTGGTAGTTGAGCTGGAACACCTGGCTGCGGATCGGCTCGAGGTCGTTGATCTGCTGCTGCGATTCGAGCTCGAGTTTTTCCTTGGTGGCCAGCTCCGCCTTGGGCGCAACCAGCAGCACATTGCCATTACGGCGCGAGGCCAGACCCTTGGCGTCGAGCACGATCTGCAACGCCTGGTCCCACGGCACATCCTTCAGGCGCAGCGTCAGATTGCCCTGCACGCTTTCGCTGGTGATGATGTTGAGGTTGGTGAAATCGGCAAACACCTGCAGCAGCGAGCGGATGTCGATGTTCTGGAAATTCAGCGAGAGCCGGTCGCCGCGGAAGCCCGCGCCACTGATCAGCTTGGCCGGATCCTCCTTGACCGGGCGCACCTCCACCACGAACTGCGTATCGGTCTGGTAGGAACTGTATTCCCAGTTGCCGCGCGGCTCGATGGTGAGGCGAGTGCTGCCGTTGTTGTCGCTCGCCCGCATGCCCTGCACCGGGGTGCCGAAGTCGGTCACGTCATAGCGCCGGCGCAGGCCGTCGGGCAATGACGTATTGAGGAAATCGACCACCACGTTCTGGCCCTGCTGCGCGATATTGATGCCGGAGTCGCGCGAGGACAGGTCCACCACGATCCGGCCCGCGCCATCCTGGCCACGGCGGAAGTCGATATTGCGCAGGGTTGGCCGGTTCGACGGCGCCAGCGGCGCTTGCGCCGAGGTTGGTGCGAACGTCGGCACCGCCGCCCGTGCAGTCTGTGCGACGTTGTCGAGCATCACAACGAACAGGTTGCCGCGCACTTCGGTACGATAGGTCGCCACGCGGGTCAGGTCGAGGACGACGCGGGTGCGGTCGCCGATCTGCACCACATTGGCGCTCTTGAGCAACTTGCCGCCGAAGTCGTGCTGGGCTCGCCCGGCCGCAAAGCCGGTATCGATGAAATCGATGGCGAGCTTGGGCGGGTTCTGCGTAGTGAAGTCGGCCGGCTTCTGCGATGGCGGCCCCTGCAACTCGACTGTGAAGACAGTCTGCTCGCCCACCGTCGTGGCATCCACGCGCTTGACCGCATTGCCCGTTGTCGATTGCGCCTGCGCAGCCGGCGCGCCCAATACCAGCACCATCACCGCGGCGCCAGCAAGCGCGCGGTACCAACGACCGATGATCATGCCGCCCCCTCCAGCTTCAGGCTGGTCATTTTCTCTTTCCACTCGGCTACCCCTTCCCGGACCAATTCGCGCAACACGATCTCCTGATCGCTGATGCGGACCACCCGGCCGTAGTTCTGGCCGAGATACTGACCCACCTTGACGTGGTGGATCTTGTTATCTACCTGCACGACGCCGTAGGTCTCGCCGCTCTTCTTCATGGCGCCCAGCATCTTGAAGTTCTCCAGCGGGTAATCCTCCAGCGGCTCTCGCCGCCGCCCGGACTCCGGCGATTCGGACAGGACACGGTTAAGGTCGCCGATCTTGTTCTGGGCAAAGGGCTCAGGCGCGCTGCGCGCCGCGTACTCGCGCGGCGCATAGGGCTTGGGCTCGGGCAACGGGGCCGGCGGCGGCACCTTGGCCGCCTGGGCTTGCGCCATCCACTGGCGCAGGCTGTCTTCCTCGCTGCCGCCGCAGGCCGCCAGCAACGCGGCGCCAATCAGCGCGCAAGCGCAGGCGCGCAGGCGCGAGGCCTGGATCGCAGGCATCATTTCTTCACTCCCGCAGCCGTCTTGGCCGCCGCGGCTTCCGCCTTGCGCTGTGCCGCCTGTTCATCGGGATCAAGCGCGCGATAAGCCATCGCCACGGCCTCCATCGCCAGCCCGCCATCCTTGCCGGTAGTGAACTGCAACCCCTGCATCGACACGATGCGGGAAAGCGCAGCCACGTCGGCATTGAACTGCGCCACGTCGTGATAGCGCCCGGTGACTTTCAGGTTGACCGGGATCTCGGCAAAGTAGGGCTTCATCACGGCGGCCTGCGGCTTGAACAGCTCGAACTGCAGGCCACGCGCCACGCCGGCGTGATTGACGTCGGCCAGCAGTGCATCCATCTCCGTCTTGTTGGGCAACTGGCGCTCGACCAGGGCCACGCGCTGCTCCACTTCCGCCTTCTGCTTGCGCAGCGCATCCAGGTTGGCCACTTGCGCCACCTTGCTCTGGTAGGACTGCTTCAGGCTATCCTGCTCGATATGTTTGCGATCGAGGTCGTCGAGCTTGCCGCTCCAGTAGAACTGCCAGCCCAGCAGCAGCACCAGCACCGCCGCCAGCACGGCGAACAGCAGGCGCGGGGCGGTTGGCCAGGTTTCCGGCTCATTGAGGTTGAGGCCACGGAACTGCGCGCCGAGGTCGTTCAGCGTGGCCATCGAGATTTCGATATCAAGTGCCATGGTCAGCCCTTTCCGCCGACAACGGCGCTTGCGGCCGCCGGCCCGGATTTGCCCTTCTTGCCGTCGTCCGGCACTTCGGCCGCACGGTAGGCGAAACGCATCGAGAAATCGAACAGGCGGCGCTGCTCACGCAGATTATTGGTCATCATCACGGCCTTGGATTCGACCAGTTCGGCCTTGTCCAGCCACTGCACCTGGCTGAGGTTGCGCAGCAGCTCCGAGACGCGCTCGTTCGACTGCGCGACGCCGCTCACGGTGAACGACTCGCCGGTCTGCTTGAGCGTGGTCAGGTAGACGCCTTCGGGCACCTGCCGCACCAGTTCCTCCAGCAGTTGCACGGGACGGTTGCGCTCGTTCTGCAGGCCTTCGATAGCCTTCTGCCGCTGCAACAGGCCTTCGATGTCCTTGCGCAGCGTATTGACCTCTCGGATCTGCCCGTCCATGCGGCTGTTCTCGGCGGCGAGCACCTGGTTCAGGCTGGCGACGGCATCGATGCGGTGATCGATGTACATGCCGCCCAGCAGCACCACCAGCGCGCCGGCGCCTGCAGCCCCGCCCAGCAGGGTGTAGACCTTCTTGCGCCGCGATGCCTTGCGGGCTTCGTGGTAAGGCAGCAGATTGACTGTCGGGATCGTATTGGTAGGCATGCGGCTTCCCTCGCTGACTTACTGCAGGCCGCGCAGCGCAAGCCCGGCGCTCACGATATAGGCCGGCAGGGCGCGCTGCAGATAGCGCTCGTTGACCTTTCCGGCTGTCATCATGTTCGCGAACGGGTTGGCCAGCGTGGTGGTGATCTCGGTCTGTTGCTCGATGGCCGCCTGCACGCCGACCAGCGAGGCGTGGCCGCCCGAGAGCAGGATCTCGTCGACCCGGCCGATGCTCGAAGCAGACAGGAAGTTGCGCACGGCCCCATGCACCTCCGCCGCCAGCGCCTCCAGGGAGGGACCGAGCAACTGGGTACGCCAGGTTTCCGGCAACGTGTTCTTGCGCTTCTTGATCTCGGCCTTGAGCGCGTCCAGCGTGAACATGCGCGCGGCGCTTTGGGTGAGCTGGTCGCCGTAGCTGTTGAGCGATTGCTCGTAGAGTTCTTTCCAGCCCTGGTAGAAGATCGCCTTGGAGCGGCTGCCGCCAAGGTGGATTACCGCCACCACGGGCAACTCCTTGGCATCGGTCGCGCTGATGTCGGCCGATACGCCCAGCATCTGCACCACGGAGCGCTGTACCGCGTATTCCTCGACGTCCATCACGTGCGGCTTCAGCCCGGCCATTTCGGCCGCGGTGACGCGTTCCTGCACGCGATCGCTGTTGGCGGCGGTAACGCGCACGCCAATGCCCCCCTCGGTTTCGCTGGGGCCGATCACGGCAAAATCGAAATTGACGGCCTGGGACGGCGGATAGAGGCGATGCGCCTCGGATTCCACCTGGACGTAAAGCTCATCCTCGGACAGGTTGTCCGGCAGGCTGACGGTCTGCGATTCGGTCAGCATCGACGGCACTCCCAGCACGACCTCTTTCGTGCGAATCCCGGCCTTGCCGAGTGCACGCTTGAGGGCGATGCCCACCGCTTCGATATTGACCACGTTGCCATCGGCAACGGCATTGCGATCCAGCAGTTCGCTGGCGCATTTTTCCAGCCGATAGTCGTTCTTGCCGCTGCCTACCGACAGCTCGACTACCTTCACGCTGGACGACCCGATGTCCACGCCGACCGTCGTACGGCGCAACAACCCCGACAAGATTCCTCGCCGCAAGGTGACCCCCTGACCGTTGAACTCGCCTTGGCTTGGTTGCTCTAATTTGGCGAGTCTTTATTGTTTCTTGGATGAAACGTTTTGCTCTTTTGGTTGGTGGATTCTCACCAAAAATCGGGGCGCTGGCAATGTGCCGGTTTGACCACGATTGCTTTTAATGAGCGCCCCTTGCAAAGCGTTGCCAAAATCCCACGGTAGCCCTGCTCCTCCCCCGATCCGCTCATCTTTTCGTTTCATGCAGATCTCAACCCCATTACATCTTGTAACAGCGCGATAGCGGCGCGCACGCCACAACGCGCCGGGCCCCGCAGATCCCGGGAGATATAATCCCGGCACCTCTAACTAGGTATTTCCCTTATGGCCACAGCACAACAAAAGCCTGCCCTACCCGCCCGGCGTCCGATCTGGATGCGGCTGACCTTTTGGGCCCTGGGCCTGCTGGTGGCCGGGATCGTGGCGGTGGCGCTGCTGGTGGGATATGCGCTGCTGGTGGCCGCGCCCAACCTGCCGTCGCTGGATACCATCACTGACTACCGGCCGAAGATTCCATTGCGAATCTATACCGCGGATAACGTGCTGATTGGCGAATTCGGCGAGGAACGGCGCAATTTCGTGCCGATTACCGAAATACCCGACGTGATGAAGAAGGCGGTGCTGGCCATCGAGGACGACCGGTTCTACGAACACGGCGGGGTCGACTTCGTCGGCGTGCTACGCGCGGGGCTCGCCAACCTGCGCGGCGGGCTGTCGCAGGGTGCGTCCACGATCACCATGCAGGTGGCGCGCAACTTCTTCCTCTCCAGCGAGAAGACCTACACCCGCAAGCTGTATGAAATGCTGCTGGCCTACAAGATCGAGGCCAACCTCTCGAAGGACCAGATCCTCGAGCTCTACATGAACCAGATCTACCTGGGGCAGCGCGCCTATGGCTTCGCCAGCGCGGCACGTGTGTATTTCGGCAAGTCGATAAAGGACGTGACGCCGGCCGAGGCCGCCATGCTGGCCGGCCTGCCCAAGGCGCCCTCGGCCTACAACCCGGTGGTCAACCCGAAACGCGCCAAGGTACGCCAGGAATACATCCTGCAGCGCATGCGCGACCTGCGCTACCTCACGCCCGAGCAGTACGACCAGGCTCTCCACGAAGAACTGAAGGTGCGCGGCGAAGGCAATGAGTTCTCCACGCATGCCGAGTACGTCGCCGAAATCGTGCGCCAGCTTATGTATGCGCAATACCGCGAGGAAACCTACACCCGCGGCCTGACCGTCTACACCACGCTCAACAAGACCGACCAGGACGCCGCCTATGAGGCCGTGCGCTCGGGCATCATGAATTACGAGCGCCGCCACGGCTACCGCGGGCCTGAGGCGTTTATCGACCTGCCCGCCAGCGCGGACGAGCGCGAGCAGGCCATCGACGACGCACTGGAGGAGCACCCGGGCAGCGACGACCTGCGCTCGGCCGTGGTCACCAGCGTGACCGCCAAGCAGGTGCAGGCCACGCTGCTGTCGGGTGAAGTCGCCACCATCGAAGGCCAGGCGCTGCGATTCATCGCACCGTCACTCGCGGCCAACGCGCAGCCCAAGGCCAAGATCCGGCCGGGCGCGATCATCCGCGTGACGCAGGACGAGAAAGGCGCGTGGACGGTCACGCAGTTGCCTGAAGTATCCGCGGCCTTTATCTCGCTCAATCCGGAAGACGGCGAGATCCGCGCGATGGTCGGCGGCTTCGATTTCAACCGCAACAAGTTCAACCATGTGACGCAAGCCTGGCGCCAGCCGGGATCGAGCTTCAAGCCATTCATCTACTCGGCGGCACTGGAAAAAGGATTCTCGCCCGCCACCGTGATCAACGACGCGCCGCTCTCGATCAGCGACAACGGCGGCCAGGTGTGGGAGCCGAAGAACTATGACGGCAAGTTCGAAGGCCCGATGACCATGCGCCGCGCGCTGGCCAAGTCCAAGAACCTGGTGTCGGTGCGCATCCTGCGCGCCATCGGCACCCAGTACGCCCAGGACTACATCACGCGCTTTGGCTTTGACGCCGAAAAGCACCCGGCTTACCTGCCGATGGCGCTGGGCGCCGGCAGCGTCACCCCGCTGCAGATGGCTGGCGCCTACTCCGTCTTTGCCAACGGCGGCTACCGCGTCAATCCCTACCTGATCCAGAAGGTGGTCGATGCGCGCGGCAATGTGCTCTCCGAAACCAAGCCCCAGCGCGCCGGCGCGGATGCGGTACGCGTGCTGGATGCCCGCACCGCCTTTATCGCCGACACCATGCTGCGTGAGGTAGTGCGCTCCGGCACGGCGAACAGCGCCAAGCAACGTCTTGGCCGCAACGACCTGGCCGGCAAGACCGGCACCACCAACGACGCCGTGGATGCCTGGTTCGCCGGCTATACGCCCAAGCTGGTGGCGATCGCCTGGATGGGCTACGACCAGCCCAAGAGCCTGGGCGTGCGCGAGACCGGCGGTGGCCTCGCGCTGCCGATCTGGGTGAGCTACATGGGCAAGATGCTCAAGGGTGTGCCGGAAATCCCCGAACGCCAGCCCCCGGAAGGCGTGGTCACGGTCGGCGGCGACTGGACCTTCGAGGAAAACGCGGGCGGCGCCGGCGTGGCTTCGGTTGGCCTGGGCGATCCGTGGCCGGGCAAACCGGACGAGAGCACGCAATCGCCGGCCGATACCGAGGCCGAGAAGAAGCGCATCCTGGAAATGTTTGGCGGCGGCTGATCCCCGTCGTGGGAGGCTTCACCGCCAACGAAAAAGCCGGCCTTCGAGCCGGCTTTTTCGCGCCTGGGCGCCGCGCTCAGGCCAGTGTCAGGGCGATCCCGGCCTGCTGGCTCACGTAGCCGGACAGTGCCGCATACAGCTCGCCGCCGCCGCGCGTATCGATCCAGCGCTGGCCATCGTGGCGGAAATGGAATCCGCCCGCGCGCGCGGCCACCCACAGCTCCTGCATCGGCGCCTGGCTGTTGACGATGATCTTGGAACCGTCCTCGAACTCGAGCTCGATGAGGTTGCCGGCACGGTTGATCTCGATATCTGCGTCGGCCGCGTCGGCGGCGGTTTCCACCGCGCTCTCCAGCCGGTCCAGCTCTTGCTGGGCCAGCGCCAGGAACTCACTTTCACTCATGGGGGGCATGCTAAACTCCAAGGCCGCCGGCCAGCGCCATTTGCAGCATTCCGCGGCATTCGGCCAGTAGCGTATTGAAAAAGTACTTCGTATTTCCGTTGGTCCCGCCGCCCCCGCTTGAGGGACTGCCCGGGACCGTCCGGGACGACTCTGGACGTCTCGTTGGACTCTTTTAGCCTCTTGGACTCTTTAAGTAAGGACGACCCGATGTTGCGTCGTGTTGCGATTGTATCGGCGATTGCCGCCAGCCTTGCGATGCCCCTGTTGTCCGGATGTGGCATCCGCGGCCCGCTGACAATGCCCAAGCAGCCTCCCGCACCGGCCCAGCCCGGCGTACCGGATCCCGGCCTGGCCAATCCGGCCGTCCCGAATCCGGCGGCCATCCAGGGCACCGCACCGGCAGCGGCGTCCGCCACGGCACCGGTTGCAGTGCCGGCCGCCACCCCCACCGCCAAATAACCATGAACGCCTTCTTCCATCGCCACGACGGCGCGCTAGCCGTCGAGCACGTGCCGCTCGCGCGCATCGCCGCCGAATACGGCACCCCCACCTATGTCTACTCGCGCGCCGCGCTGACTGCCGCCTACCAGGCCTACGCCGCGGCGTGCCAGGGGCGCCGCGCGCGCGTGCAGTACGCCATGAAGGCCAACTCGAACCTGGCCGTGCTGCAGGTTTTTGCCAGGCTCGGCGCCGGCTTCGACATCGTCTCCGGTGGCGAGCTGCAGCGCGTGCTGGCAGTGGGCGGAGATCCGCGCAAGGTGGTGTTCTCGGGGGTGGGCAAGACCGCTGCCGAGATGGAACTGGCGCTGACGCACGATGTGCTGTCGTTCAATGTCGAGTCGATCCCCGAGCTGGACCGCCTCAATGCCGTGGCCGGCCGGCTGGGCAAGCGCGCGCGCGTATCGCTGCGCATCAATCCGGATGTGGATGCCAAGACGCATCCATATATCTCCACCGGGCTGAAGGGCAACAAGTTTGGCGTGGCGTTCGAGGACGTGCTGCCCACCTACCGCGCCGCCGCGGCGCTGCCCCACCTGGAAGTGGCGGGTATCGACTGCCATATCGGCTCGCAGATCACGGAGGTAGCGCCCTACCTGGAAGCGCTGGACAAGGTGCTGGACGTGGTGGAAGCGCTCGAGCGCGAAGGCATCAAGCTCGAGCACATCGACGTGGGCGGTGGCCTTGGCATCACCTATGACGATGAAACGCCGCCGGACATTACCGGCTTTGCCCGCACGTTGCTGGACCGCGTAGCCGAGCGCGGCCATGGCCATCGCGAGGTGCTGTTCGAGCCGGGCCGCTCGCTGGTGGGCAACGCCGGCGTGCTGCTGACCCAGGTCGAGTTCCTCAAGCCGGGCGCCGCCAAGAACTTCTGCATCGTCGATGCGGCCATGAACGACCTGGCCCGCCCCGCCATGTACGAGGCCTATCACCGCATCGAACCCGTGCAACTGCGCGAGGCGGCGCAAGCCGCGGCCCTGACCTACGACGTGGTGGGCCCCGTGTGCGAATCCGGCGACTGGCTTGGCCGCGACCGCGCACTGGCGGTGCAGCCGGGCGACTTGCTCGCAGTGATGTCGGCCGGCGCCTATGGCTTTGTCATGAGCTCCAACTACAACACCCGCCCTCGCGCGGCCGAAGTGATGGTCGACGGCGACGACGTGCACCTGGTGCGCGGCCGCGAGCGCGTGGAAGACCTGTTCCGCGACGAGCGCCTGCTGCAAGGCTAAGCACCCGCCCAGCCCTGTGCCCGGCAGCCTCCTGATCCTAGGCGGGCGGCACGGGCGCGGCGCAACTCGACCATCGCTATGCCAACGGCAGCAGACTGCCCAAAGCCGTGCCGCCACCCCATCCGGCCGGGGGCGCAGATCACGCTCTATCTCTGACGCGTGCTCTGCGCTCTGGTGGCTGTGCCACGGACTTGCGCCACCACCAGGCACGCATCGCCAGCAGCCCGAACACCACTGCGGCGTAGACCGAAACCGTGCCGAAATCATGCTTGCCGGACTTGTGCCACCAGTAGTGCATGATGGCCAGCACGGCGACGGCGTACACGGAACGGTGCAGCCATTGCCACCGCTTCCCGCCCAGGCGCTTGACCATGGCATTGGCGGAGGTTGCCGCCAGAGGAATCATCAGCACGAAGGCGGCGAAACCCACCGTGATGAACGGCCGCTTGGCGATGTCCTTGACCATGTACGCGACATCGAAGCCACGGTCCACGCCAAGCCACAGCAGGAAATGCTGCAGCGCGTAGAAGAAGGCGAACAGCCCGAGCATGCGCCGCAAGCGAATCAGCCAGTTCCAGCCGGTGAAACGGCGCAGCGGCGTGACCGCCAGCGTGACGCACAGCATCACTAGGGTCCAGGTACCGGTCGAGCGCGTGACGAACTCCAGCGGATTGGCGCCGAACTGGTCGGTAAAACCGAGGTAAAGCAAGCGCAGGAACGGCAGCATGGCGAGCAGCCACACGGCCAGCTTGACCGTGCGCACACGCCCTGGCGGGAGCGTCGCTAGACCAGGCTGCCCGCTCGCCCGTGCCGGGCGTGCGCCGGCGGCCGGTGCACCCGGGCGCGGCGGCGAGAGATCCTGTGGGGCCATCAGAAGAACTTCCTCAGGTCCATGCCCTGGTACAGCGACGCCACTTGCTGGCCATAGCCGTTGAAAGGCAGCGTCTTGCGCTTGGGCGCGAACAACGCGCCAAAGCCGCCGCCCTTGTCTTCGCCGATGCGGCGCTCCGTGGCCTGGCTCCAGCGGGGATGGTCCACGTCCGGATTGACATTGGAATAGAAACCGTACTCCTGTGCCGCAGCCAGGTTCCAGCTGGTGCTGGGCTGCTTGTCGACAAAGCGGATCCTGACGATGGACTTGGCACTTTTGAAACCATACTTCCAGGGGACCACCACGCGCACCGGCGCACCGTTCTGGTTGGGCAGCACCTCGCCGTAGAGGCCAAAGGCCAGCAAGGTCAGCGGATGCATCGCCTCGTCCATGCGCAGGCCCTCGGTGTAGGGCCATTCCAGCACGCGAGCGCTGACGCCAGGCATCTGCTTCTTGTCGTTGAGCGTGACGAATTCCACATACTTCGCGCCGGCTTGCGGCTCAACGCGACGAATCAGTTCGGCCAGGGAATAGCCGCTCCAGGGAATCACCATCGACCAGCCTTCTACGCAGCGCAGCCGGTAGACCCGCTCTTCCATCGGCATCAGGCGCACCAGCTCGTCGATATCGTAGACCTTGGGCTTCTTCACCAGGCCTTCGATGGCAACCTGCCATGGACGCGTGCGCAGCGTACCGGCGTTGCGCGCGGGGTCCGACTTGTCGGTGCCGAACTCGTAGTAGTTGTTGTACGTGGTGACGTCCTCGTACGGCGTACGCTTTTCCGTCACTACGTAGGCATTGTTGGGCGCGGCCGGCAGCTTCTGGCCGCGCGGGGCCTGGGCCAGCGCATCGCGCGCGAACCACGGGGCCGGCATACTCCCGGCAGCCCCCGCGGCCGCCATGGCCAATAGCCGGCGACGTGACTCGAACACACTGCGCGGGGTGATCTCGCTGGCGGCAATATCGTCGCCGCGCAGCCACTTGGGAGAGGGAATCAGCATCGTTGTTCCTCGTTGCATGCCATGGGTAAAAATCGATCCGCCGTTCGTGCCTGGCCCTTGACAGCCCCGCGTGCACGATTGGACTCCGGCCTGAGTCGGATGGCGCACGCGAATCCTGACATCTTTTTTTGCCAGGGCGCCACGCCTGCACCCGGGGCCTTTTTCAGGCAGGGTGTCCGGCCAGACCGCACAGCATGGCTGGCGGCCTCAGCCGCCTTGGTATTGCCGGTAGACGGACTGCGCCAGCGCCAGCAGCGGCGCCCTCTCAAGCGGTCCGGCCAGCGCGAAGCCGATATCCCGGTCCACCCAATAGAAAGCCATGGTGCCTGCGGCGGCGGCCGGACGATCTCCCGGTCCCGTGCCCATCCGCTCCAGCCGGAAGCCGGTGTCCGGCGTATCCCGTGCCATGTGCCGTAACTGCAGCGACAATCGGGTTCCATCGTCGGTCTCATACATCAGGATGGCCGACGGCCCGCCCTCGGCGACGCCCAGGCGCCCGCCAATCAGGTGGAATCCCTGGGTGCGCAGATCGGGGACCCGCAAGGGCGCGCCGAGCCGCTTTGACAACCAGGCCACCAGATGGGCTTCATCGGTAGCGGCCACCTCGACCGGGTGGCGCACTTCAGGTGCGTACACCACGTGGCTGGCCAGCGCTTCGCGCGCGAAGCGCTCCACCGAGGGGACGCGCGCCGCCAGGGTGTCCGTGCGCCCATGGGCGAACCAGCCGATCGCGCCGCCCAGAGCCAGCGAAGCCATGCTGGCCGCCAGTGCCATGCCCCACCCCGCCGTGCCGCGCACCCGATCAGCGGCGCCGCCGCGCAGCCGGGACGGAAGTGCATTCAGCGGTACAGGTTCATTGAGCACGCCGTCGAACGCAGCATGCAGTTCACTTGCCTGCCGCCGCCAGCTACCGACCTTCTCTCCGGCATCGGGATAGGCGGCCAGGTACGCCTCCACCTCGGCACGGCGGGCGGGATCCAGCTGGCCATCGGCATAGGCGTGGAGATCGGCTTCGTTGACTGGGGACATCATTTGACTCGCTGCAGTCCGGCCGCCCGGCCAGAGGCCTGCGGGTTCGCCTCGGACGCTCCGTCCATCAGCAGGCGCATCTGCTCGCGGGCGCGTGCCAGGCGGGACATCACCGTGCCCACCGGCACCTCCAGCACCTGCGCCGCCTCGGCATAGGTGAGTTGCTCCAGGCCGACCAGCAGCATGACCGCGCGCTGGGCTTCGGGCAAGCGAGCCAGCGCCCGTACCAGGTCCAGGCGCAAGGCGGGCTCCGGCGCAGCACTGGGTACGTCGGGAAGCGTGTCGGTGAAGGTCACAAGATCGGCACGCCGGTACGCATTGATGCGCAGCCGGTGCATCATGGTCAGCAGCCAGGACAGCAGGCCATCCGCGCCGTCGCCCCACCAGGCGCCGGCGCGCAGCCGGAAGCGCCAGCGGTAGCGCAGCGCGCGTTCCAGCGTGTCCTGCACCAGGTCGTCGGCCGATGCCGCATCCCCGGTCAGGCCACGGGCGTGGCGCCGCAGGCGCGGCGCCAGCGCCACCAACTGGCGGTCGAAGCCGTCCATGCCGTCAGGCTGCCCGCGCCCGGATCAGGGAGCGGCCACGTGCCAGACGTTGTTGAAGTTATCGCCCATGCGGTCACCCGGTTTGGCATCCTTGGCGAAACGATAGAGCGGCTTGCCGCGATAGGCCCACTGCTTGGCGCCGTCGTCACGAGTGATGACACTGTAGTCCCCCGTGGGACTGGTGCCGGGCGCCGCCATCAGGGGCGGCCAGTTGGTTGCGCAGGGACCGTTGCAAGCGCTCTTGCCACCCGCGTCACGGTCGAAGGTGTAGAGCGTCAGGCCCTGGGGATCGGTCAGCGCGCCGCCGGCGACTTTCACCGTGGGCGGCATATTGCCCGCACTGCTGCCACCCATGCCGCCCATGCCAGAACAGGCAGACAGCAGCACTGCGGCAGACGCCAGCGCGAGAACAGCGGGACGGGACAGCGATGCGAGAGAAGCGGCTGCGAAGGGACGGGAAAGGGCCATGATGTCGATCTCCATGCGATGCGGCGCCGCCAGCCGGCACCGTCCCTTCAGTAAACACCGGATGTGACGGCTTTATTCCATCTGGACGAAAAAAAACCTGCCGCGTCGGACCGACGGGGCAGGTTTTTCTTATTGCGTCGCAACATCCGGATCAGAGTTCGCCGTAGCTATGCAGGCCCGAGAGGAACATGTTGACGCCCAGGAAGGCGAAGGTCGTGACCAGCAAACCCACCAATGCCCACCAGGCCGCCATGGTGCCGCGCAAACCCTTCATCAGGCGCATGTGCAGCCAGGCCGCATAGTTGAGCCAGACAATCAGCGCCCAGGTTTCCTTCGGGTCCCAGCTCCAGTAGCCGCCCCACGCTTCTGCCGCCCAAAGCGCGCCCAGGATAGTGGCGATGGTGAAGAAGGCGAAGCCCACCGCAATCGCCTTGTACATCACATCGTCGAGCACTTCGAGCGAGGGCAGGCGCTCGGCCAGGATGCCACGCTCCTTGAACAGGTAAGCCATCGCGACCATCGCGGCCAGGGCGAAGGTGCCGTAGCCGATGAAATTGGCCGGCACATGGATCTTCATCCACCAGCTCTGCAAGGCTGGGACCAGTGGCTGGATCTCGCTCGCATCGCGGCTGACCGTGTACCACAGCAGGAAACCGACCGCCGCCGACACCACCAGCATCACGAATGGCCCAAGCGCGCGGGTCTGGTAGCGGCCTTCGTAGTAGAGGTAGAACAAGGAAGTGATCAGCGTGAACAGTACAAATACTTCGTACAGGTTCGAGATAGGAATGTGGCCGATGTCGGCGCCGATCAGGTAGGACTCGTACCAGCGCACCAGCATGCCGGTGAAGCCCAGCACCACTGCGGCCCACACCATCTTGCTGCCGATCTGCAGCCCGGTCTCCGAGCGCCCCAGCAGGCCGCCCCAATAGAACAGGGTGGACAGGAACACCAGCGCGCTCATCCACAGGATGGCCGACTGGCTCGACAGGAAGTATTTGAGGAAGAACGCCTGCTCGGCGCGTGGCAGCTGGCCCTGGTAGAGCTGGATCGCGAACAGCGACAGCGCCGCCAGCAGCACCATCAGCAACCGCACCGGCTTCCAGTGCCATCCCAGCAACGCAAAGGTGGGCACCGCTGCAATCAGCACGCCTTTGTCGTAGACGTTCATCCACTCGCCGTAGCGTGCCAGTGCGAAGCCCGCGCCCGCTGCCAGCAGCAAGGCAAAGACCCAGTCGACCCAGCCCAGCCGGCGAAGGAACGACGGCTCCAGGTAGGCCTGCTCCGCACCGCCAGCGCCTCCGGCGGGAGCCGGGCTCGCCTGCATGGGCGGCCTGGCCTGATTCACATTCGAGGACATATTGGTTCCTGCTTAATTGCCGGCCGCGTCGAGATTGCCGGCGGCTCGGCCTACATCGTCGCGCAGAGCGACAAATTCCTTCTCGAAATCCAGTGTACGCCGCTGCGTGGACATGGCCATCAGCACATGGCTGGCAGCACCGCCGCCCTCGCTTCCGGCCGATCCGCCGGCCGGGTCCCGGACCCACAGCCAGACGCGGCGCTCGCGGATGTAGAACATCGAGAACACGCCCAGCACCAGCAGCAGACAGCCAAGATACACGATGTTCTTCCCTGGTGCACGGGTCATCTGGAACACGCTGGCCTTCACCTCGGTGAAGTCGTCGAGCTGCAGGAAGACCGGCGCGGTGTAGAAGAAACTGTCGGATAGCGCATTGATGGCTTGCTGCAAGAAAGCGCCGCTCTGGGCACTATTCGGCACCACCGGCAGCTTGTCCTGCGCGCGCGCCAGCTGCCAGAGTTCCCACATCGAGCCGTTGAGGATCTTCAGCAGCACGTCGGCGGCCTTCTGCTGCTCGGCCGGCGGCACGGACTTTTCCAGGAAGGCGGCAATTGCCGTGAAGCCGCCAGGCGGCGCTTGCGGATTGCTTCGTGCGGCGCCAGCGAAGAGATCAAGCGCGCGCAGGGCGCTCTCGGCAAGCTGGCCGCGCAACACCTCGCGATCCGCGCCCGGCATCGAGGCCAGGGCAAAGCGGCGTGCCGCTTCGACCCGCAGCGCGCGGTCCTGCAGCGCGGCGCGCAGGCGCATCCAGTCGGCTACGCTGTTCTGCTCGTCGGCCGGGATGCGCAGGTAACGGAACGGCTCGCTGGGCGAATCGCGCATGCCGGCAAGGAAGACCGACTGCCCATCGAGCTGCACGGGCACCATGTAGTTGTTGAACTCGCGCGCCTGGCCGTTGCGGTCGCGCAGCTTGTACTGCACCGACGGACCCACGTTGCGCAGTTCCTTCGCGCGATCAGGATTGACCGCCGAGCCCAGGTGGGACTCCAGCTTCTCGTTGAGCGATTTGCGCGCCACGCCGCGGGCATCGGGCTTGCCCGACGCGTCGGTGACGTTCTCGATATTCATCAGGCGGAAATCGCTGAACTCGACCGTCAGCCCCTCGGCGTCGGCGGCGCTGCCCGTGCCGGTCAGCGGCGAGTTGGCGCCCACCGTACCGGCGAAGGTGAAGGTCTTGTCATTGCCGCCCTGCATCGGGTAGCCGACGAACTTCAGCCTGGAGCCGCCATCCTCGAAACTCGACTGGTAAATGGCAATGCCGTCCACCACCAGCGGTTCGTTGACCTTGACCGTGGCTTCGGTCTTGCGGCCAGTGGTGCGGTCGGTGATGACCACATCGGAGGCGAACAGCTTGGGCATGCCGGTCGAGTAATGCTCGACGGTAAATTTCTTCAGCGTGATATTGAACGGCAGGTCCTGCACCAGCGCACCTTCCGAGATATTCAGGATGGCAGTGGAGACGGTCGCGCCTTCGGGCACGAAGGCATTGCCGCGAAAACCGGGATTGTTGACCGACAAGCGGTGCTGCGGCGGAATGTCGCTGATCACGGCGTTGCCGGTAATCGGACTCTTGCCGCCAAACCACATCTGGGCGCGGATCAGCATGTCGCCGTCGAGCAGCCCACCGATGCAGATCACCACGATGGCGGTGTGCGCCAGGATGTAGCCCAGCTTGTTGGCCGCGCCCGCCTTGGCCGCCAGCAAGGTGGCCCCGTCATGGGGCACGGTCTTGATGCGATAACCGCGATTGGCCAGCAGCGCAGTGAGCCGCGTCACCGCATCGGCGCGCGGGCGGCCTGCATCGAACTCGGCGCGGTGATGGAAGGCGCGCAGGCTGCGTTCGCGTACGTGGTCCTTCCACGAACGCATGTCCTTGATCATCCTGGGCGCGTTGCGCGTCAGGCACAGTGAGGTGGAGACCACCAGGAAGGCCAGGATCAGCAGGAACCACCAGGAGCCGTAAACCTTCTGCAGCGACAGCGTGTGGAACAGGTCAGCCCAGAAGGGGCCGAACTGGTTGACGTAGTTGGGATAGGGCTCGTTCTGCTTGAGTACCGTGCCGATCACGCTGGCGATCGCGATGACCGTCAGCAACGCGATGGCGAAACGCATCGAGGACAGCAGTTCCACCGCGTCGCGCAGCAAGCGGTGAGAAGTCTTCAAGTGCAGTCCTGACGTGGAAGCGGTCGACATGTGCAGTGGGGCCCTCGGCCTTGAAATGAAAAAGGGTGGACATGCTTGCGCAGGCCACCCTCTTCGATTGTTGCCGTGCTGCCTGGTTGCACCCCTGCGGTCCACCTCGCAACGGCGAGGCCCGCGTGGGCGCTCCGGCTACCCGGCGCTGAACGACTTAGCGAATCCCTGCGACGTAGTCGGCCACGGCCTTGATCTCGGCATCCGACATCTTGGCGGCAATGGTGGTCATCACGGGATTGTTCTTGCGGGTGCCCTGGCGGAACGCGACCAGTTGCGCCTCGGTGTATTCGGACCATTGTCCGCCGATGCGCGGATACTGGGCCGGGATGCCGGCGGCGGTGGGGCCGTGGCAGGCCGCGCAAGCGGGCACGCCCTTGGCGGCGATGCCACCACGGTAGATCTTCTGGCCGGCTTCGATGGTGTCCTTGCTCTTGGCGGTGGCAGGCTTCAGGCTCTGCTTGGCCAGGTAGGCGCCGACGTCCTTCATTTCCTGCTCGGACAAGGCTGCCGCGTAGGGCGACATGATGGCGTTGCTGCGGGTCTTGGCCTTGAAGTCGTCGAGCTGCTTGTGCACGTACTCCGGATGCTGGGCGGCCAGCTTCGGATTGGCGGCGCCGCCACTGTTGCCGTTGGCGCCGTGGCAACTCAGGCAAGCCGGGACATTGCGATCGGGGGCACCTTGCGTGTAGAGGGTTTCGCCCTTGGCCGGATCAGCCTTTGCGGCGGCCTGCTCTGCGGCAGATGCCAGACCGGTCATGGCAGTGGCCGGCAGAGCCAGCGCCACGACAGCCAGAAGTTTCGCAATGCGGTTCATTCGCACACCTTGTCTGAATTGTTTTGAAATCCATGGGGCACGCCGTTCAGCACCTTGCCCGCGGTGAGGACGCGCATGGGCTGGTACTTTGACATCGGAAATTCACCACGACGGACCGCCAGCCCCGCTGAAGCCAAAAAACGCCCAGGCGAGAGCCGAATGGCACCGCCCCCATGCGAACGAGAGCGGCAGACCGTGCGAATATCCCGGTAGCAGACCCAGACCCCCGGCTGGCCCCCTTGCCGCTGCGCCATGCAGGCGCTGCAACAGACCAGACGACAGGCTTGCTACCACGATGGAACGGACACGCAGAGCTTCCTGCTCAGATAAACGCAAGGCCAAGGATGCCGCGCGTCACCTAATCGGGAGGCCGTTAACCGCGTTATTGTACAATAAATCGTGTGCCGGATAGAGGATGTGCGCGCCGCGACGCGGCCAGACGCCAGCCCCGGCCATCCAGGCGGCAGCATGTGCCGCCCACCTCACTCACATCGGCGTGGTGACGCCGGCGGACCCGCCAAATGCAAGGCGGCGCCCCGCCCCCACCCGCCCCATCGCCCACGCGCATGTCCCTCCTACACCAGGCCCGCTTCTTCGTTACCGTCAACCACCTGCGCGACCTGCCTGCCACGGCGGTGCCGGAAGTGGCCTTCGCCGGGCGCTCCAACGCCGGCAAATCCACCGCCATCAACATCCTGTGCAACCAGAAGCGGCTAGCCTTCTCGTCGCGCACGCCGGGCCGCACCCAGCACATCAATTTCTTCGGGGTCGCACCGGTCAAGGCGCCGGATCCGCTGGCCTTCCTGGTCGACCTGCCCGGCTATGGCTATGCGCAGGTGTCGGGATCGGCCAAGTACCATTGGCAGACGCTGCTGAGCGACTATGTACAGACCCGTTCGCAACTGGCTGGTCTGGTGCTGATGATGGACGCGCGCCGGCCCTTCACCGACCTGGATTGCCAGATGGTTGAATGGTTCCTGCCCACGGGCCGGCCCATTCACGTGTTGCTGACCAAGGCCGATAAACTGACCAACAGCGAAAATGCCCTGGCCCTGCGCGAAACCCGCAAGATCCTGGCCGGTTACGCCGAACAGCTCGACACGCCCGTGGCCCTGACAGCGCAATTGTTCTCCAGCCTGAAGCGCCGCGGCATCGAGGAAGCCCAGCGCGTGGTGGCAGGCTGGCTGGCGCTGCCGGAAGCACAGCCGCCCGTGGTGCCGGGCAGCGAGTCCGCCGCCGCGCCGCAGGAAAAAGCAAAGCCCGGCCAGGCGGCGGTTGTGCAAGACACACCGCCCGACGCGGCCGCGAACTGACCTTCCAGTCCCGCTTGGCGTACCCGCCCCTGCGGGTGCGGCGCGATAGCGAACCCGCGCATCCCCACGAATCGAACAGGCAAAAAAAACCCCGTTGCAAGCAACGGGGGCGAACTTTCCCACCGGTTGAGGGCGGGTACCCGCTCAGGGAGGAGTAGCGGGGGACGCTGCATCACGCAAGCGCAACGCAGAGTGTCCGCGAGTATGATAGCGGGCACGATCAAAAGTTTAGTTTTTCTTTCGAAGCGGCCTGCTGGATCACTCGCCAGCCACATCGCGCGCCAGCAGCCCGGCAGAATTCCGCACTCCCTCAGACTCTCTCCCTCAAGCCATGTCCACTTTCCCCGAGTACCGTCCGCGCCGCATGCGCCGCGATGATTTCTCGCGCAGGCTGATGCGCGAACACCGCCTGTCGCCGGACAACCTGATCTACCCGGTATTTATCGTCGACGGCCACAACCAGCGTGAAAGCGTGGCGTCCATGCCCGGCGTGGAGCGGCTCTCGGTCGACCTGCTGCTGCCGGTGGCGGAGGATTGCGTCAAGCTGGGCATCCCGGTCATCGCGCTGTTCCCGGTGATCGATCCGGCCCTGAAGACGCCCGACGGTATCGAGGCCACCAATGCCGACGGCCTGATCCCGCGTGCCGTGCGCGCACTGAAAGACCGCTTCCCCGAGCTCGGCGTGCTGACCGACGTGGCGCTGGACCCATACACCAGCCACGGCCAGGACGGCGTGCTGGACGCAGACGGCTATGTGATCAACGACGTCACCGTGGAGATCCTGGTCAAGCAGGCGCTGACACAGGCCGCGGCCGGCGTAGATATCGTGGCGCCGTCGGACATGATGGACGGGCGCATCGGCGCGGTGCGCGCCGCGCTGGAGGACGGCGGCCATATCCATACGCGCATCATGGCCTACTCGGCCAAGTACGCATCGGCCTTCTATGGCCCGTTCCGGGATGCGGTAGGCTCGGCGGCCAACCTGGGCAAGGGCAACAAGATGACCTACCAGATGGACCCGGCCAATACCGACGAGGCCTTGCGCGAAGTGGCGCAAGACATCATGGAAGGCGCCGACATGGTGATGGTCAAGCCCGGCATGCCTTACCTGGATATCGTGCGGCGAGTGAAGGATGAGTTCCGTTTCCCCACCTACGCCTACCAGGTCAGCGGCGAGTACGCGATGCTCAAGGCGGCGGCCCAGAATGGCTGGCTGGATCACGACAAGGTCATGATGGAGTCGCTCCTGGCTTTCCGCCGTGCCGGCGCCGACGGCATCCTGACCTACTTCGCGCGCGACGCTGCTCGCCTGCTCACGCGCTGAACCGGCCCGGATGCAGCTGTTAGGTTTTTCCGCCAGTCAGGTCCATCCGCTCGCCTCGCTCGACGAGGCGCGCGACTTTCTCGCGGGTAACGCGGCGGCCCGCTTCGTCTGGGTCGATACGCCGATCGAGGAAGTCAGCGCCGCGCCGACGGCCTGGCGCGACAGCGTCCAGGCCCTGACCGGCGCCCCGGTGCTGGATCTGCACCTGATCGATGCCACCAACCCGTCGCATCCTTCGTATTTCGATACGACGCATGCTTACGACATGGTGATCTTCCGCAAGCTCACCTTTGAAACGAGCCGGCTGATTGCCGAGGCCGGCGGCGAAACGGCGGCAGCGTCCGGAACGACAGCAACCGCGCCAGCCACCGCACCGGAATCGCCGGCAATCCCGGGGGCCTCCACGGCTTCCACTACGGTTTCCGCTACCGCGACAACCAGCCAGCCGCCCGCTTCAAAAACGCAGGCTCTGGCCAAGCCGCGCCGCTACCCGCCAGGCTTTCTGCCTGCACTGGCCAAAATCGATACCCAGCCGGTCACTTTCTTTGTCTTCGACAATGTGCTGTTGACGGTCCGGCCGGCGCAGTCTCGCACACTCGACCAGGTGCGCCAGCGCCTGCTTGAGCTATGCCAGGCGCCACGGCCGCAGTCCGCCTCGAAGACCCGGCCCAACGGGCACGCCGCCGCGCTGGTACATGGCATCCGCCCGCCAACGCGCCCGGAAGACCTGATGCTGCGCCTGCTCAACGCGATGGTCGACCGCTACCTGGACCTGCGCGCGCCCCTGACGCGCCAGCTGGACCGTTGGCAACGCGCGCTGCTAAACGCCCGGCGCAGCTTCTCCAGCTGGGAAGGCTTGCTCGATGCCCGCATCGAACTGCGGCGCCTGGAGCACCTGTGCGAGGAACAGCACGATGCGCTGCAGGAATTCCGCGACAGCCTGCTCGACAACAGTTACAGCGTGCAAAGCGAAGGAACCGCAAACGCGCCAGGCCGCGACGATGCCTTGCTGGTGCGCATCAACGACGTGATGGAACACATCTCGCGCGTGCTCGCGCACGCGCGCCGGCTGGAGGACTCGATCGAGTCCGCGGTGCAGATTCATTTTTCATCGGTGGCGCATCGCACCAACCGCACCATGCGCACCCTGACGCTGATCACCGCGCTGTTCATGCCACTCACGCTGATCACCGGTATCTTCGGCATGAACTTCGAGCGCATGCCGTGGCTGCGCGAGCCACAGGGCTTCTGGTGGTCGCTCGGGCTGATGGGGGCGGTGGCGGTAGTGCTGGCCGCGGTGTGGGGGCTGGGACGCCGGCTGGAGAAAAGCTAGCCGACGCCTGCGCAAGCCGGGGGGTCAGATGCTAGCTTTGGCGCCCAGGGCGCGCGCCAGCGTGTCAAGGAAACGGGCGGCGGGTTGGTAGCCGATTGCGCGAACCGGCCGCTCGCGCCCGTCAGGCCCGAACAGGATGATGCCCGGCGGGCCGAACAGGCCGAAGCGCTTGAGCAGTGCCCGATCGTCGGCGTTGTTCCGGGTGACGTCCGCCTGCAGCATCACCACCCCGGCAAGCCGGGTCCGCACGCGCTCGTCGCTGAACGTGAAGCGCTCCATCTCCTTGCAGCTCACGCACCAGTCCGCATAGAAGTCGAGCAGCACGGGCTTGCCCGCGGCGGCGGCCTGCGCCACGCGAGCGTCGAGTTCGGCTACCGAGCGGACCCGCTCAAAGCGCACTGTGGTCGAGTCGCTGGCCGCCGCGTCTGGCGCGGTGCGACCTGCACCAAGATGCGCCAGCGGTTGCAAGGGATCCCGGCCACCGGACGCGAGCCCCACCAGCAAGATGGCTCCCGCCAGCGCGGCAAGCAGGCCCAGGCCCTTGCCCACCCTGGCCAGGCCATGCGCCTCGGGGCCGAGTGACTCGAAGGCGCTCAGGAAAACCGCGCCCACCAGCAGCAGCGCGGCCCAGCCTGCCATCAGCGCCCATGCCGGCAGCGCCGGGCTGACCATCCACAGCGCCACGCCCAGCAGCAGGAAGCCGAAGAAGCGCTTGGTCATTTCCATCCACCGTCCGGCACGCGGCAGCAGGTTGCCCGCGCCCACGCCCACCAGCACCAGCGGCACGCCCATGCCGAGCGCCATCGCGAACAGCGCGCCGCCACCGGTTACGGCATCGCCGGTGCGTGCGATGTAGGCCAGCGCGCCGGCCAGCGGCGCCGTCACGCACGGCCCGACGATCAGCGCCGAGATCGCGCCCATGGCCGCGGCGCCGGCGAGTTGCCCGCCCTGGCGGCGGTTGGACGTAGCGGTCAGCCGCGTCTGCCAGTGTTGCGGCAGCTGCAGTTCGTAGAGGCCGAACATGGATAAGGACAAGGCCACCATCAGCAGCGCGAAAGCCGTCAGCACCCATGGCGACTGCAGCGCGGCGGACAAGCCCTCGCCAAGCAGGCCGGCCGCCACGCCAACAGCGGTGTAAACCACCGCCATGCCTAGCACATACGACAGCGACACCAGCAAAGCGCGGCCGCGCGTGACATGCTCACCCACCACGATCGACGACAGGATCGGCACCATGGGCAGCACGCACGGCGTAAAGGTCAGGAGCAAACCAAGGCCGAAGAACAGTGCGGCAATCACACCGAGGTTGCGGCTGGCCAGCGCCCCGGCAATGCGGTCGTTCTCGTCGGCAGGCCCAGCCAGTTGGGCAGGGGAGGGGCCGGCAGATGGCGCCGCCCCGGCCGCGTCGCGGCTTTCGGCGCCCGGGCCGCTGCCGATGCTGCTGGAATCCGCCGGCGCCCGCTTGCCGAACAGCCCGTCGAGCACACCACCGCCGACTTTGAAAACGCTCTCCATCGGGGGATAGCACAGGCCCTTGTCGGCACAGCCCTGGGAAGTCACCACCAGCGACCATTTGCCGTCCGCCGGCGCGGACGCCACCGGTACGCGGATAGTCACGCCACCATGGTAGGTCTCCATCTCCTTGCCGAAAGTCTCGTCGAACTTGACCTTGCCCGGCGGGAATACCGGAGCGCCAAGCTTGACGAAGTCCGGCTGCGCGGCGAAGGCAAAGCGCTCGCGGTAGAGGTAGTAGCCATCGGCTATATCGAAGCGCACTTCGACGGTCTGCGCGTCGACCTGCCGCGCCGCGAAACGGAAGGCCTGGTCCGGCGGCAGGAAGTCATCGTCGGCGGCATTCGCGGCGCCGCCGAGGCACAGCCACAATGCTGCGAGCAGCAAGATCAGGAGCCGCGCTGCGGCACTATGCCGCACCGACCCCGCTGCCGACCCGCGGTGCAAAGCGCCCGACATCACTCCGAAACCCATGCCCCATCCTTGAATTGTCATTCGTCATATCCGTACCTCGAACGCCTCGCGGCGCCGGTTTCGGCCGCATCACCTGTTAGCCGCCGAATAACGGACATCCTTGCGCGTGCTTACGCGCTGTCATCGTCAGCGTCTGGTGTCCGCGTCTCTTGCGCCACCCACGCCAGGTAAGGCGCAAAGCCGGCCACAACCGGCAATGCCACGATCTCCGGCACCTCATAGGGGTGCGCCAGGCGAATCGCGGCTTCAAGCGCCGTATAGCGATCCTGCGTAGTCTTGATCAGCAGCGGCCATTCCTGGGTGGTTTCGATCTCGCCGCGCCACCAGTACTCGGACTCGCATGGCGCCAGCCGGTTCACGCAAGCTGCCAGCCTGGATTCCAGCACTGCGCGGGTCATACGTGCGGCGGATTCGGCATCGGGCAATACCGTCATTACCAATAGCGTCTCGCTCATCGCGCTTTCCTCAAAAACCTGACCCGGAAAACAAAAGAGCCAGGCATGCAGCCTGGCTCGATTGTAAGCGGTGTCCGTGCGGCTCGCCGCGACCAGTGGTCGCAGGCGGCCGGGACGATATCGACCTTATTCGCCCGCTTCTTCAGCCGGCGCTTCGGTGATTTCCGGACGATCCACCAGTTCGACCAGCGCCATCGGCGCATTGTCGCCCTGACGGAAACCGAACTTCAGGATACGGGTGTAACCACCCGGACGAGCGTTGTAACGCGGGCCCAGTTCGTTGAACAGCTTGGTAACCATGTCGCGGTCGCGCAGACGGGCGAAAGCCAGGCGGCGGTTGGCAACGGTGTCCTTCTTGGCCAGCGTGATGAGGGGCTCGACAACCTTGCGCAGTTCCTTGGCCTTGGGCAGGGTGGTCTTGATCAGCTCGTGCTGGAACAGCGAGTTGGACATGTTGCGCAGCATCGCGAGACGGTGCGACGAGGTGCGGTTCAGTTTCCGCAAACCATGACGGTGACGCATGATGATTCCTTTATTGCAATGTTTGACCAGCTCTTCTATCGCTCGGCCGGGATGCTCCCCGGTTCGGCGCGGGCCGGTAGTCTATTGGAGCGGCCGGCACATGCCGGTCGCCAGGATTACCGGCACGGCAACGGGACCAGCCCGCCGCCGCGCCAGGCAAATTACTTCTCCAGCCCTGCGGGCGGCCAGTTCTCGAGCTTCATGCCGAGGGTCAGGCCACGCGAAGCCAGCACTTCCTTGATTTCATTGAGCGACTTGCGACCCAGGTTCGGGGTCTTCAGCAGCTCATTCTCGGTGCGCTGGATCAGGTCGCCGATGTAGTAGATGTTTTCGGCCTTCAGGCAGTTGGCCGAGCGCACCGTCAGCTCCAGATCGTCCACCGGGCGCAGCAGGATCGGATCGATCTGCGGGGTACGGCTCGAAGCGGCTTCCGCCGACGACTCGGTACCTTCCAGCGCGGCGAACACCGACAACTGGTCAACCAGGATGCGCGCCGATTGACGAATCGCTTCCTCGGGCGAGATCACGCCGTCGGTTTCGATGTTCATCACCAGCTTGTCGAGATCGGTACGCTGTTCCACACGAGCCGATTCGACTGCGTACGAAACGCGGCGCACCGGCGAGAACGAAGCGTCCAGCACGATGCGGCCGATGACCTTGCCCGCTTCGTCGCCAAACTTGCGCACGTTGCCGGGGACATAACCACGGCCTTGTTCGACCTTGATCTGCATGTCCAGCTTGCCGCCGGCCGACAGGTGAGCGATCACGTGGCCGGGGTTGATGATCTCGACGTCGTGCGGCAGCTCGATATCGGCTGCGGTCACAACGCCTTCGCCTTCCTTGCGCAGCGACACCGTGACTTCGTCGCGGTTGTGCAGCTTGAAGACCACACCCTTCAGATTGAGCAGCAGGTTGACTACGTCTTCCTGAACGCCATCGATGGTGGAGTACTCGTGGACCACCCCAGCGATCGTGACTTCGGTCGGGGCATAACCGACCATCGACGACAGCAGCACGCGACGCAGGGCGTTACCGAGCGTATGGCCATAGCCACGCTCGAACGGCTCCATCACGACCTTGGCGTGATGGTCGCCGAGCGGCTCCACGGCAATAATTTTAGGCTTGAGTAGTGCTGTTTGCATTAGGTTGTCCTTTTCAATACCCTCGGCTCGTTACACCGATAAGGCTGACGTATGGAACCTGAAAATCCCATCGCACGATGGGCAATAAGCCCGACGCGCGGCAGCGCGTCGGGCTGAAAGTGAAGCTTGGCGGGAAACGCAAGCCCCTGGCCGTTCGATGGTGTCGGTCAGAATTCGTGTGATTAACGCGAATACAATTCGACGATCAGGCTTTCGTTGATGTCACCCGAGATATCGGCGCGATCCGGCACTTGCTTGAATGTGCCTTCGAACTTCTTCGCGTCCACGGCAACCCATGCCGGGAAACCCGATTGCTCAGCCAGCGACAGCGCTTCGGCGATACGGACTTGCTTCTTCGACTGCTCGCGGATGCTGATGACGTCGCCAGCCTTGACTTGCGCCGACGGCACGTTCAGGGCTTGACCGTTCAGCAGGATCGCCTTGTGCGACACCAGCTGGCGCGCTTCAGCGCGGGTCGAGCCGAAGCCCATGCGGTACACGACGTTGTCCAGACGCGATTCCAGCAGTTGCAGCAGCTTTTCGCCGGTGTTGCCCTTGCGGCGGTCGGCTTCAGCGAAGTAGCGGCGGAACTGGCGCTCGAGTACGCCATAGATACGCTTGACCTTCTGCTTTTCACGCAGTTGGTTGCCATAGTCGGAGGTGCGTGCACCCGAGGTGCGGCCGTGCTGACCCGGCTTGCTGTCCAGCTTGCACTTGTCTGCAAGCGAGCGGCGCGCGCTCTTCAGGAACAGGTCAGTACCTTCACGGCGGGATAGTTTGGCCTTCGGGCCGATATAACGTGCCACTTTATCTTCCTTCCTGATCGATCGCGGCGCCTTGTTCGACGCGCCGCGAGTCCGCCTTCTCCGCCCCCGGATGATTGGGCGCATGAGTGGCAGACGGTGGGCTTATCCAGCGCGCTCCCGTTCGGGCACGCGCAAAAGCATGGCTAACTACTGCGCCAGGCGACCGACAACGACGACGATCGCGCAAACGCAAAACGAAAACCTGCTGCAAACAGATGCAGCAGGTCAACGTGCGATGCTACCACACCGGGCTGCACACGGGGAAGACCCCGATTGCAGCCTGGGTATCACATCGGCACTTAGATCCGACGGCGCTTCGGCGGACGGCAGCCGTTGTGCGGCACCGGCGTCACGTCTTCGATGATCGAGATCTTGATGCCGAGCGCGTTCAGGGCGCGCACAGCCGATTCACGGCCAGGGCCGGGGCCCTTGATGCGCACGTCCAGGTTCTTGATACCCTGGTCTTGCGCCACGCGGCCGGCATTCTCGGCGGCGACCTGAGCTGCGAAGGGAGTCGACTTACGCGAACCCTTGAAGCCCTGGCCACCCGAGGTTGCCCACGCCAGAGCATTGCCCTGACGGTCGGTGATCGTGATGATGGTGTTGTTGAACGAAGCGTGGACGTGCGCAATGCCGTCGGCAACGTTCTTCTTGACCTTCTTACGCGCGCGCTGGGCGGCGTTATTCGGACCTTTTGCCATTAGTTTCTTCCTCTGCCTTCGGCTTTACTTCTTCAGAGCCACGCCGGCCTTACGCGGACCCTTGCGGGTACGGGCGTTGGTGCGGGTGCGCTGACCGCGCATCGGGAGACCCCTGCGGTGACGGACGCCACGATAGCAACCAAGGTCCATGAGACGCTTGATGTTCATCGTGGTTTCACGACGCAGGTCACCCTCAACCGTGGCCTTGGCTACTTCGTCACGAAGCTTTTCCAGGTCGCCGTCGGTCAGGTCCTTGACCTTCTTGTCAAAGGGAACGCCGGTGGCCACGCAAATCTTGCGGGCGCGCGAGCGGCCGATACCGTAAATAGCCGTCAGGCCGATCTCGGTATGCTTGTGGTTCGGGATGTTAACCCCTGCGATACGTGCCATTCGTCAATCCTCTTTACGATTAGCCTTGGCGTTGCTTGTGGCGGGGATCCGACGAGCAGATCACGCGCACGACACCGTTGCGCTTGATAACTTTGCAGTTGCGGCAAATGCGCTTAACAGAAGCCAGCACTTTCATGATTTTCCTCTTCCTTCAATTCCTGTTCGCTTCACTTCGTCCGAAAGACGATGCGCGCGCGTGACAGATCATATGGAGTCAGTTCAACCGTCACCCGATCACCCGGAAGAATCCGGATGTAGTTCATTCGCATCTTGCCGGAGATATGGCCCAGCACTACATGGCCATTTTCCAGTTTGACGCGGAACGTCGCGTTAGGGAGGTTTTCCAGGACCTCCCCCTGCATCTGGATGACGTCGTCTTTTGCCATACCTAGCCTGTACCGACCCGGCTTCAGCGCAAGGTCAGATTACCCTTGAAATTCGCTTTCTTCAGCAGGGACTCATATTGCTGCGACATGACATAGGACTGAACCTGGGCCATGAAGTCCATCGTGACGACCACGATGATCAGCAACGAGGTTCCGCCAAAATAGAACGGAACGTTCCAGCGCAGTACCAGGAATTCCGGCAACAGGCAGACCAGTGTGATGTAGATCGCACCAGCCAGCGTCAGACGGACAAGAATCTTGTCGATGTAGCGCGTCGTCTGCTCGCCCGGACGAATGCCCGGAATGAAGGCACCGCTTTTCTTCAGGTTGTCCGCGACTTCCCGGCTGTTGTACACAAGAGCCGTATAGAAGAAGCAGAAAAATATAATTGCAGCAGCGTACAGCAGGATGTAGACCGGCTGTCCCGGCGAAAGCGTCGCAGCCAGGTCCTTGATGAACCGGCCGGCAGCGCTCGTCGAGTCAGACGTGAACCAGCCCGCGATGGTCGCCGGGAACAGGATGATCGACGATGCGAAGATCGGCGGAATCACCCCTGCCATGTTCAGCTTCAGCGGCAGGGGCGACGACTGGCCGCCGTACACCTTGTTGCCGACCTGACGCTTGGCATAGTTCACCAGGATCTTGCGCTGGCCACGCTCGACAAACACCACGGCGAAGGTCACACCGGCGATGATTGCAACGATCAGGATCGATGCAATGATGCTCATGGAACCGGTGCGAACCAGCTCGAAGAGCCCGCCGATCGCGTTGGGCAAGCCCGCCGCGATACCGCCGAAGATGATGATCGAGATACCGTTGCCCAGACCACGCTCGGTGATCTGCTCACCCAGCCACATCAGGAACATCGTACCGGTCACCAGCGTGATCACCGCCGTAGCCCGGAACATCAGGCCCGGATCGATCACCAGCCCAGGCTGAGATTCCAGCGCGACTGCGATCGACAGCGCCTGGAAGGTGGCCAGGACCACCGTGCCGTAGCGCGTGTACTGCGTGATCTTGCGTTGACCCGCCTGCCCTTCCTTCTTCAGCGACTCCAGCTGCGGCAGCACGATCGTCAGCAATTGCATGATGATCGACGCCGAGATGTACGGCATGATGCCGAGCGCGAAGACGGTAAAGCGCGACAGCGCACCGCCCGAGAACAGGTTGAACATCCCGAGGATGCCACCCGACTGACTCTGGAAAAGCTTCGCAAGCTGTTCAGGATCGATTCCCGGCACCGGAATATGCGCTCCGATGCGGTACACGATCAAGGCCAGCACCAGGAACATCAGCCGGCGCTTTAGGTCGCCGTACTTCGCCGTGTTCTTGGCTTGCGTGCTTGCATTGGGTTTCGCCGTGGCCAAACGATGCTCCGACTGTGACTCGCCTATGCTGCGAAATCTGCTGCTAAATTACGCCGCGATCTGACCGCCGGCGGCTTCGATCGCAGCCTTGGCACCAGCGGTGGCGCCCAGACCCTTGATCGTAACCTTGCGGGTCAGCTCACCAGCCTTGATGACCTTGGCGCTCTTGGCCAGCTCAGCTACCAGGCCAGCTTGCTTCAGAACCAGCAGGTCCACCTCGGTGGCTTCCAGGCGCTCGATATCACGCAGGGTCACTTCGGCGTTGAAGGCCTTCGTCAGCGACGTGAAGCCACGCTTCGGCAGGCGACGATACAGCGGCATTTGACCGCCTTCGAAGCCGACCTTGTGGAAGCCGCCCGAACGCGACTTCTGACCCTTGTGGCCACGGCCGGCAGTCTTGCCCAGGCCGGAGCCGATACCGCGGCCGACGCGACGCTTGGCGTGCTTCGAACCGTCAGCCGGTTTCAGGTTGTTCAGTTGCATCTTGCTCTCCGTGTCCCGGGACTCAGGCCAGAACCTTGACCAGGTACGAGACCTTGTTGATCATGCCGCGCACGGCGGGCGTGTCCTGCAGCTCCGACACCGAATTGATACGGCGCAGGCCCAGGCCACGGACGGTGGCGCGATGATCCTCACGCGTGCCGATCAGGCTGCGCACGAGTTGCACTTTTACGGTTTGTTGCGACATTTCGTCCGACTCCTTAACCGAGGATGTCTTCAACCGACTTGCCGCGCTTAGCGGCGATTTCGCCGGGCGTGCTCATCTTTTGAAGACCGTCCAGCGTGGCGCGAACCATGTTGTACGGATTGGTCGAGCCGTGCGACTTGGTAACGACGTTGGTCACGCCCATCACCTCGAAAATCGCGCGCATCGGGCCACCAGCGATCACGCCGGTACCTTCCTTAGCCGGCATCATCAGCACCTTGGCGGCGCCGTGCTTGCCCACGACTTCGTGTTGCAGCGTGCCGTTCTTCAGCGAGACCTTGACCATCTTGCGACGGGCTTCGTCCATTGCCTTCTGAACTGCCACCGGCACTTCCTTAGCCTTGCCCTTGCCCATGCCGATGCGGCCATCGCCGTCACCAACCACGGTCAGCGCAGCGAAACCGAGAATCCGGCCGCCCTTCACCACCTTGGTGACGCGGTTGACCGAGATCATCTTCTCGCGGAGGCCGTCGTCGCGTTCGTCCTGCTGGACTTTTGCTTGCATTTTTGCCATGACGTATCTCTCTATGTGCGCTTAGAACTTAAGGCCGGCTTCGCGAGCTGCGTCAGCCAGTGCCTTCACGCGACCATGGAAGCGGAAGCCGCCGCGATCGAACGCAACGGTCTCAACGCCGGCAGCCTTCGCCTTTTCGGCGATGCGCTTGCCAATCAGGGTCGCGGCGGCGGCGGTAGCACCGCTGCCAGTCAGTTCCTTGCGCACTTCTGCCTCGACGGTCGAAGCCGATGCCAGCACTTGCGTGCCGCACGGCGAGTAGACCTGGGCGTAAATATGCGAATTCGTACGGAACACGGTCAGACGGTTGACCTTCAACTCCGCGATTTTGGCGCGGGTCTGACGTGCACGGCGCAAACGAGCGTCTTTCTTGTTCATGATTGCACCCCTTACTTCTTCTTGGTTTCCTTCAGGATGACGCGCTCGTCCGAGTAGCGAACGCCCTTGCCCTTATAGGGCTCAGGCGGACGGTACGCGCGGACTTCCGCAGCCACCTGACCGACTTTCTGCTTGTCCGCACCCTTGATGATGATCTCGGTCTGCGTGGGCGTTGTCGCCGTCACGCCTTCCGGCATCGCATGGATCACGTCGTGCGAGAAACCAAGCTGGAGCTTCAGCGCAGTACCTTGCAGCTGGGCACGATAGCCCACGCCGACCAGGTTAAGCTTGCGCTCGAAACCGGCGGTTACACCCTTGACCATATTGGCCACCAGGGCGCGCATGGTGCCCTGCAGTGCGTTTGCTTCGCGCGATTCATCGACCGGAGCGAAGGTCAGCGTGTCGTTTTCGACATTGACCTTGACCAGGCTGTGAATCGGCTGCGTCAGCGTGCCGAGCGGGCCCTTAACGGAGAGCACGCCAGCCGCCACATTGACTTCTGCGCCTTTGGGCAGCGCGATGGGAGCCTTACCTACACGGGACATGGTCTACTCCTTACGCGACGTAGCAAAGAACTTCGCCGCCCACGCCAGTGGCACGTGCCTTGCGGTCGGTCATCAGACCCTGGGGGGTCGAGATGATTGCGACGCCGAGGCCGTTCATCACTTGGGGGATGTCGCTGCGGCCCTTGTACACGCGCAGACCAGGCTTCGAGACGCGCTCAATGCGCTCGATGACCGGACGGCCGGCGTAGTACTTCAGACCGATGCTCAGTTGTGCCTTGCCGCCTTCTTCTTTCACGGCGTAGTCGTCGATGTAGCCTTCGTCCTTAAGGACCTTGGCGATTGCCACTTTCAGCTTCGACGACGGCATGACAACCGACACTTTCTGCACGCCTTGGGCGTTGCGGATGCGCGTCAGCATATCGGCGATAGGATCGCTCATGCTCATACTGTTTCTCCTGTAGCCTGTGCGTAATTACCAGCTGGCTTTCGTCAGACCCGGGATTTCGCCACGGAAGGCGATTTCACGGATCTTATTACGCGCCAGGCCAAACTTGCGGAAGGTACCGCGGGGACGACCGGTGATCGCGCAGCGGTTACGCTGGCGAGTCGGGTTAGCGTTGCGCGGGAGCTGTTGCAGCTCGAGACGCGCGCTATAGCGCTCTTCTTCCGACTTTTCCTGGTCGTCGATAATGGCCTTGAGGGTTGCACGCTTGTCGGCATACTTTGCCACGAGCCTAGCGCGCTTCTTCTCACGTTCAATCAGAGCCAATTTAGCCACGGTTACCCCTTAATTACGGAACGGGAACTTGAATGCTGCGAGGAGCGCCTTGGCTTCCTCGTCATTCTTCGCCGTCGTCGTGATGCTGATGTTCAGACCACGCAATGCGTCGATCTTGTCGTACTCGATTTCGGGGAAAATGATCTGCTCTTTCACACCGATGTTGTAGTTACCACGACCATCGAACGAGCGGCCCGACACGCCACGGAAGTCACGCACGCGGGGCAGAGCCACGGTCACGAGACGATCGAGGAATTCGAACATGCGTTCGCCGCGCAGCGTCACCATCGCGCCGATGGGATAGCCCTGGCGGATCTTGAAGCCGGCGATTGCCTTCTTGGCCTTGGTCACCACCGGCTTTTGACCGGCGATCTTGGTCAGGTCGCCCACGGCCAGCTCAATGACCTTCTTGTCATTGATGGCTTCGCCAAGGCCCATGTTCAGGGTGATCTTGGTGATGCGCGGCACTTCCATGACCGACTTGAAGCCGAACTGCTCGATCAGCTTCGGAACAACCTGTTCTTTGTAAAACTCTTGCAGACGTGCTGTCATGCTCAACTCCTCTTCGTGCCCAGAATCAAGCTGCCACGACGGCACCGGTGGTCTTCAGCACGCGCACGCGCTTGCCGTCTTCCACCTTGATACCGACGCGCGACGGCTTGCCATTGGCATCCACGAGCGCAACGTTAGAAATATGCAACGGCATGACTTTGTCGATGACGCCACCAGTGGTGCCCAGCATCGGGTTCGGACGTGCGTGCTTTTTGGCAACGTTGACGCCTTCCACCACGACCTTGTCGCCGAGCATGGCTTGCACGGTGCCGCGCTTGCCCTTGTCTTTGCCGGTCAGGACGATGACTTCGTCGCCTTTACGAATCTTGTTCATGGCGGCTCCTTACAGCACTTCCGGCGCGAGCGACACGATCTTCATGAAGCGCTCGGTACGGAGTTCACGAGTCACCGGCCCGAAAATACGGGTGCCGATCGGCTCGAGCTTGGTGTTCAGCAAGACAGCGGCATTGCTGTCGAACTTGACGAGCGACCCATCAGCGCGACGCACGCCCTTGGCGGTACGCACGACGACGGCGTTGTAAATATCGCCCTTCTTCACGCGACCGCGCGGCGCTGCGTCCTTGACGGTCACCTTGATGATGTCGCCCACGCTCGCATAGCGGCGCTTGGACCCACCCAGCACTTTGATGCACAGCACTTCGCGCGCACCAGTGTTATCGGCTACTTCGAGCCGGCTTTCTGTCTGAATCATGGTGTTATCTTCCCAACTTAATCCACCGGGCAACGCCCGCCGGTCAGTCTTGGTCCCGTCAGCCCCTGGCTTTGCGCCAGCAACCGTTTGGGTTGATCAACTTTGAAGTCGGTAGTTACCAGGCGGCCTGAACATGGTTAATCAGGAGCCGCTCGGCCAGGTTCGCTTCATCGACTCGCCGGGGTGATACAACTAAGGCGAATGCAACAAAGCGGAAGTCCAGGATTATAGCACATAACCCTGGACTCGCAAGCCAACCTAAAACCGTGTGGTTTTTTAGATGACGCGCGCAGCTTCGACCAGACGGGAAACCACCCAGGACTTGGTCCGCGACAGCGGACGCGTTTCCTGGATCTCGACCTTGTCGCCTTCCTTGTACTGGTTGGCTTCGTCGTGTGCGTGGTACTTCTTGGAACGCAGCACGTACTTGCCGTACAGAGGATGCTTGACGCGGTTTTCGATCAGGACCGTGACGGTCTTGTCCATCTTGTCGCTAACTACCCGGCCGACCAAAGTGCGGCGAAGCGACGATTCCGTTTGTGCAGTTTCAGTCATTTCGTGGTCGCCTTTTCGTTCAGCACGGTTTGCACCCGCGCGATGTCCTTGCGCACCTTCTTCAGCTGGCTGGTGTTCTGCAGCTGTTGGGTGGCCTTTTGCATGCGCAGGCTAAATTGGGCCTTCAGCAGCTCGGAGAGCTCCTGGTTCAGCCCGGCGGCATCTTTGCCGCGAAGTTCGGATGCTTTCATCCCTGCTCTCCTTACGTCCCGACCTGGCGCACCACGAAATTGGTAGCGATCGGCAGCTTGGCGGCCGCGAGGCGGAACGCCTCACGAGCCAGCTCTTCCGTCACGCCATCCATTTCGTACAGCATCTTGCCCGGCTGGATTTCTGCCACGTAGTATTCCGGATTACCCTTACCGTTACCCATACGGACTTCGGCGGGCTTCTTCGAGATCGGCTTGTCCGGGAAAATCCGGATCCAGATGCGGCCGCCACGCTTGATGTGACGGGTCATCGCACGACGTGCCGACTCGATCTGACGAGCCGTCAGACGACCACGGCCCATCGCCTTCAGGCCGAATTCGCCGAAAGACACGGCGTTGCCACGGGTAGCCTTACCCGTGTTGCGGCCTTTCTGCTCCTTGCGGTATTTTCTGCGCTTAGGTTGCAGCATCGTTATTCTCCACTCTTCGCATCTGCGCCAGGAGCGCGGCGACCTGCACCGGCACCCGCGCCACCGCGGCGGTTGCCACCCGGACGGCCGCCTTCGCCTTCACGGCGACGACCATCAGGACGACCACCCGGACGACGACGACGCTCGTCTTGCGGCTCTTCCACCACCGGCGCATCGTTGCGGCCGAGGTGATCACCCTTGTAGACCCACACCTTGACACCGATGATGCCGTAGGTGGTTTCTGCTTCGGAGAAGCCGTAGTCGATGTCAGCGCGCAGGGTGTGCAGGGGCACACGGCCTTCGCGATACCACTCGGTACGAGCGATTTCGATGCCGTTCAGACGACCGGCGCTCATGATCTTGATGCCCTGGGCACCGAGGCGCATCGCATTCTGCATCGCGCGCTTCATGGCGCGGCGGAACATGATACGGCGCTCGAGCTGCTGGGTGATCGAATCGGCGATCAGCTGCGCATCGGTTTCCGGCTTGCGGATTTCCTCGATGTTCACGTGCACGGGCACACCCATGCGGCGTTGCAGTTCGGCCTTGAGCAGTTCGATGTCCTCACCCTTCTTGCCGATCACCACGCCCGGACGCGAGCTATAAATGGTGAGACGTGCATTGCGGGCGGGGCGCTCGATCACGACGCGGCCTACCGAAGCGTTCTTGAGCTTCTTCTTCAGAAACTCGCGAACTTCGATGTCTTCCTTCAGCATGCCGGCGAACTTCGTGTTGTTGGCGTACCAACGCGAAGCCCAGTTACGGCTGACGGCCAGACGGAAGCCAGTCGGATGAATCTTCTGTCCCATCGTGACTCCTTAGTTGCCGAGCGTCACAGTGATGTGACAAGTTTGTTTCTCGATGCGGTTGCCGCGGCCCTTTGCTCGTGCCGTGAAACGCTTGAGCGAGGTTGCCTTGTCGACGAAGATGGTCTTGACCTTCAATTCGTCGATGTCGGCGCCTTCGTTGTGCTCGGCGTTGGCGATGGCCGATTCGACCACCTTCTTCACGATGACGGCAGCCTTTTTCGGGCTGAACGTCAGAACGTTGAGCGCGCGCTCGATCGGCAGACCGCGGATCTGGTCAGCGACCAGGCGCGTTTTCTGGGCGGAGATGCGGGCACCGCGATGAATCGCTTTCACTTCCATGATGGCACCTTACCTCTTCGCTTTCTTGTCAGCCGCGTGGCCCTTGAACGTACGCGTGAGCGCAAATTCACCGAGCTTGTGGCCAACCATGTTTTCCGAAACATACACCGGCACGTGTTGACGGCCGTTGTGTACGGCGATCGTCAGGCCGATGAAGTCCGGCAGAATGGTCGAGCGACGCGACCAAGTCTTGATGGGCTTCTTGTCCTTGCCGCCTGCGGCTGCTTCCACCTTTTTCAGCAGGTGGGCGTCACAGAACGGACCCTTTTTTGCGGAACGTGTCATGTCTAGGCTCCTACCTACCGATTAACGCTTGTGGCGGCGCTGCACGATCATGCTGGCAGTGCGCTTGTTGCTGCGGGTACGGTAACCCTTAGCCGGGGTACCCCACGGCGAAACGGGGTCACGACCAGCAGCGGTCTTGCCTTCACCACCACCGTGCGGGTGGTCCACCGGGTTCATCACAACGCCGCGAACCGTCGGGCGGATACCGCGCCAACGATTTGCACCGGCCTTGCCGATGACGCGCAGGCTGTGCTCTTCGTTACCGACTTCACCGATGGTGGCGCGGCATTCGATGTGAACGCGACGCACTTCACCGGAGCGCAGGCGAACCTGGGCGTAGATGCCTTCACGAGCCAGCAGCACGGCGGAACCGCCTGCGGCGCGAGCGATCTGAGCGCCCTTGCCCGGCAGCATTTCCACGCAGTGGATGGTGGTACCAACCGGAATGTTGCGGATCGGCAGGTTGTTACCCGACTTGATCGCAGCTTCCGAGCCGTTCATCAGCGACTGGCCAACTACCATGCCCTTGGTGGCGATGATGTAGCGGCGCTCGCCGTCGGCGAACAGCACCAGCGCGATATTGGCGCTGCGGTTCGGATCGTATTCCAGGCGCTCGACCTTGGCGGGGATGCCGTCCTTGTCGTTGCGCTTGAAGTCGACCACGCGATAGTGGTGCTTATGACCACCGCCCTTGTGGCGGGTGGTGATGTGACCGTTGTTGTTACGGCCCGACTTCTGGAATTGCTTTTCCAGCAGCGGAGCGTGGGGCGCGCCCTTGTGCAGGTTGGCGTTAACCACCTTCACCATGGAGCGACGGCCCGGGGACGTCGGCTTGGTCTTGACGAGTGCCATGATTACTTGGCCTCCGCTTCAAAATTGATTTCCTGACCCGGCTTGAGCGAAACGTAAGCCTTCTTCACGTGGTTGCGACGCCCCATGAAACGGCCAAAACGCTTTTGCTTGCCCTTCTGGTTCAGGATCTGAACGGACTGCACCTCGACCTTGAACAGCAGTTCGACTGCCGCCTTCACGTCTGCCTTGTTGGCATCGCGAGCGACTTCGAACACGACTTGTTCGTTCTTGTCGGCGACCAGGGTTGCCTTTTCGGAAACCACCGGCGCGAGCAGCACCTGCATCAAACGATGATCGTTCTTGGCTACTTGCGTCATTTCAGCAACTCCTCGATCTGCGCGACGGCTGCCTTGGTCACCAGCACCTTCTTGTAGTGCACGAGCGACAGCGGGTCAGCCTGGCGCGGCTCGACAACTGCCACGTGCGGCAGGTTGCGCGAAGCCAGGTAGAGGTTCTCGTCGAGGCTGTCGGTGATGATCAGCACCGAGTCCAGGCCCATGGCCTTGAACTTGTCGGCCAAGAGCTTGGTCTTGGGCGCATCGACGGTGAAACCGTCCACCACGTTGATACGACCTTCACGTGCGAGCTGCGAGTAAATCGAGCGCATACCGGCACGGAACATCTTCTTGTTGACCTTCTGCGTGAAGTTCTCTTCCGGCGAATTCGGGAAGATACGGCCGCCCCCGCGCCACAGCGGCGAGGAAGACATACCGGCACGGGCGCGACCCGTACCCTTCTGGCGCCAAGGCTTCTTGGTCGTGTGCTTGACCTCTTCACGATCCTTCTGCTTACGGTTACCGCTGCGAGCGTTAGCCTGGTAAGCGACGACGATCTGGTGAACGAGGGCTTCGTTGTAGTCACGGCCGAAGACTTCGGGCGAAGCGTCAACGCTTGCGCCGATCTGGCCATTGTCCTGGAGGAGCTTGAGTTCCATTGATTCGCTCCTTAAGCTTTGGCTTTGGCCTTGACGGCCGGGGTAACGATAACCTTGCCGCCCTTGGAGCCGGGAATGGCGCCCTTGACCAGCAGCAGCTTGCGCTCTGCGTCGATCTTGGCGATTTCCAGGTTCTGGACGGTGCGGGTGACGTCACCCAGATGGCCGGTCATGCGCTTGCCGGGGAACACACGGCCCGGATCCTGCGCCATACCAATGGAACCCGGCACGTTGTGCGAACGCGAGTTACCGTGGGTGGCACGACCCGATGCGAAATGGTGACGCTTGATGGTACCGGCGTAGCCCTTACCGATGGTCACGCCCTGGACGTCGATCTTTTGACCGACTTCGAACAGGTCAACCGACAGCGTGCCGCCGGGTTGCAGTTCGCCAGCCTTAGCGGCATCGATGCGGAATTCGCGGATGATTTCACCAGCTTCAACACCAGCTTTGGCAAGGTGACCCGCCAAAGGCTTGGTGACGCGGCTAGCGCGGCGTGCGCCGAAAGTGACTTGAACCGAGGTATAACCGTCGGTCTCGTCCGTCTTGATTTGTGTCACGCGGTTGTCGCCGACCTCGACCACGGTAACGGGAATTGAATCGCCGTCGTCCGTGAAAATACGGGTCATGCCAACCTTGCGACCTACAAGGCCAAGGCTCATGGTTTGCTCCATTCCCAGCTGCGATTGGCCGGGGCTGATTGATACACGAAAACAGTGTTTGCAGTGCGGGGCTTGCGCTGAAGAAGACTGCGCGCGGCCAAGCTGGCCAGCCCACTACCCATAGACAAACGGGTAGCCTTACACTATATCGCAGCGGTTTGGAAAGAGCAAGTGTGCTTTGGGAAGTTAGGGCGTGCGCGGTGGAGCGGGTGTTGTTTTGGGGCGTTGACTACAGTTGCGGGGCGCTGGCACTGCGCATCTTGATGACAAAAGTGGCAATTTCAGCACCGAATCGGAATTCAGCACCGAATCGGAAGCCTTACCTTCCTACCTTCACGAACTCCCCACCGAAAAACACCAGCGGTTCGCCCTCCCCCACTTCAAACCCCTGCACTTCGCCAACGATCAGTAGATGATCTCCTACCGCGTCCGCGCGTTCCACCCTGCACGCCAGCGTGGCCAACGCTTCATCGAGATAAGGTACGCCCCGCTCACAGCGCCGATGGGGGACGCCGGCAAACTTGTCCTCGGCAGGCGTGGCGAAACGGCGCGCCAGTTCGCCGTGCCCCGCCTGCAGGATGCTGACGCCGAAGTGCTTCCCCACGGCGAAATGCGCGGCGCTTGGCGAGTGCAGTGCGAGGCTCCACAAGATCAGCGGGGGTGCCAGGGATAGCGAGGCGAAGGAGTTGATGGTCAAGCCAATCGGACGGCCCTCGGCACCGCAGGCACCGATGACCGCCACGCCGGTAGCGTAGCGGCCACAGGCCCGCCGTAGCGCCCTGGTATCCAGCACAGCGCAAGCGGCTTCCATATCAGGCCGCCTGAGGCAGATACTGGTCGATCAACTGCTGGCAGGCAGCGGAATCTGACCACCAGGGGAAGAAGTCCGGCGGATTATCGAAGCCATTGGCAATGCGGGCGGCCAACTCTGGCGCATGGCCTGCCGCGCCCAGCAGCGACAGGATATGGGCTGGCGGCGGCGTGAGCAGGGAGTTGGTCCAGTTCACTACGTCGCCGGCGTACTGCCAGTAGCGCGCGAACGTCTGCTCCATCCACTCCGCGTCGAAGCCGCGATCGCCATGCGCAATGATGGCATCCAGATACACCTTGCAGCACTTGGCGGCGTTGTTGGAGCCCTGTCCGGTAATGGGATCGTTGACGACGACAGCGTCGGCCATGCCGAACACGAGCCGGCCCGAGGGCAAGGTCATCACCGGCCGGCGCACGGTCGGGGCGAAGCGGCCGGCGAGAATGCCTTGCTCGTCGGTCAGCGTCACCGCATCGCAGCGCTCCGCCTCCCACGGCAGCCAGGTGCGCAGGATGCGCAGACTCTCGGCGAGGTGCTGCTCCGGCGTACGCGCATCGGCCCAGCGGTCCATCGGGCCACCCGGTATGCCCTCGAACACCATGATCTCGCAGGGGCCGGATAGCGTCAGGGCCGGGAAGACGAAGTATTCGCCAATGCCGGGAATCAAGTTGAAGCAAACCCGCGAGAACGGGGTGCGCGGCGTCATGGCGTTCACATAGGTCAGGGCAAGCGAACGCTGCGGCGCGCTGAAAGGACTGCGCGTGGCGTCCCGCTCGAAACGGCTGACGATCTCGCCCTTGCCAGCCGCAAGCAGCACAAGATCATGCTCGCGAGCCAGCGCTTCCAGTTCATCGACGCCGGCATCGGCAATGCGCAGGTCGCCACCGCGTTGCGCGAAGGCTTCCATCCAGGCCGGCATCTTGAGTCGCTGGTCCACCGCTTTGGCCGGATGGTCGAGCCGGGCAGCCCAGTCGATCAACCTGGCGGCAGGCTGTTCCGGATGCGGAATCGCCAGGCCGATCCCTTCCACCGGCGGGCACGCATCGTCCCACCAGTTCAAGCCCAGCTCTCGCTCGGTCTGCAGCGCGCGATCGAACATGCACTGGCTGGACATGACCTTGCCCGCGCGGACCTGGTCCGGCGTGCGATTGGTCAGCAGCGTGACCCGGTAGCCCTTGGCTTGCAGGCCCAGGGCCATCTGCAGGCCGGACTGGCCGGCGCCGACGATGGCAATGCGTTGGCTCATGGCAATCTCCTACTTGAAGGTTCAGCGTGGAAGTCGAAGTCCCGCATCGCGGTTTCAGCCGGCCAGGCGCGGGATGGCGGGCACGTTTTGCTCCGGGCCCATCGCCGAGTAGCCGCCGTCCACCGCGTAGTCGGCGCCGGTGACAAAGCTGGCATGGTCCGAGCAGAGAAACAGCACCACCTGAGCCACTTCATCGGGCTCGCCCACGCGGCCCAGCAGGTGGAAGTCCGCCGCCACGCGATCGGTACGCTCGCGGTTGCCACCGCTGACCTCGTCCATCAGCCGGCACCAGGTCCAGCCCGGCGAGACAGCGTTGACGCGGATATGGTCGGGCGCGAGATCCATCGCCATGCTGCGGGTGAGCTGGCGGATTGCTGCCTTTGAGGCCGGATAGAGCCAGCGGCCGGTCTGCGCCACGTTGGCCGAGATGCTGGTGAAGTTGACGATCGCGCCGCCGCCGCGCGCGCGCATTCCCTCGTGGACGGCCTGGGCCAGCATCACGCTGGAGACCACATTGACGTCGAGCGCGGTGAGCCAGTCACGGCGGTTCGATTTGAAGCCGTCATCGAGATAGGTGCAGGCCAGGTTGACGAGGTAGTCGATGCCGCCGAAGTGCCGCGTGACCTGCGACACGGCCGCAGCCACCGCGGCGTCGTCGGTGATGTCGGCGCGAATGAAGCAGGCTCGTTCGCCCAGCTCGCCGGCGACACGCTCGCCGCCGGCGGCATCGATATCGAGAATCGCCACTCGCGTGCCGGCCTCGACGAAGGCCCTCGCCACGCCCGCGCCGATAAGGGTGGCGCCGCCGCTGACGATGGCGACTTTGTCCTGCAGTCCTTTCATGACGTTGTCTCCTTGTATCCGGTGCGTTGCCCATGCGCCGCAGGGACCAAGCGGTACCCGCGGCGCGCGCCGGGCACGCCCCTTTTGCTTTGATTTTGTCGATTGCCGGGGCGGTCCCGCCCCGCCTACTTGCCTTCGCTCTCCTGCCAGCGCGCCATCAGCGCGTTGGAGGGCAGCGTTTCATCGAGCAGCTTGCGGGCAGTCTCGATGCCGGCCACGGGCAGCCCGGCCGGATCGAGCTTGCCGATCTGCACCAGCACGCTGGCCTGGTCCCAGTAGATGTGCTCGTGGTAAAGCTTGTCGCCACGGAACTTGACGATGGCGATCAGCGGAATCTCCACGCGCTTGCCAGTGGGTGGCACGCCGGGCAGCATCCAGTCAATCTCGCAGGTATGCGTGAAGCAGAACAGCAGTTCGTCGACGATCTGGCTGGCGCCCACCGTGCGTGACAGTGGAATCAGCGTGGTGTCCGGCGGGTTGCTGTGGACAAAGTGGTTCTGGTAGAAGCGCTTGAGCTGCCGGTAGCCGACGCCACCGGTCATGGTCGGGATATGGTTGACGTAGGGCTCCGCCACCATGGTCGCCATCGTGGCATCGACATCGCGCGTGGCGAATTCGTATTCGCAGTGCTTGTCCCAGAGCGCCGAGAAGTCGTAGTGCGGACCCATCTCTGCGCGCAGCGCGCCAATCGACCGCTGGTGCGCCATCAGCGCGGACGGCCGGTCATAGTGCTCGCCGCCGGCGCGGGCAAATGCATGATCGACGCCGGGATAGACATACAGCTCAATGCCATCCCTGCCGCCCAGGACTGCGCGGATCTGCGCCTGCGCCTCCGGCGGGCAGAAGCCGTCGCGCTCGGCCACATGCAGCACCAGGCGGCCCTTGATGTCGGCTGCCTCGGCCAGTGCATGCTCAATGCCGACGCCGTAGTACGCCACCGCGCAGGCCACCCCGTCCAGGCGGCAGGCCGACAGGTAGGCGAGCTTGCCACCCAGGCAAAAGCCGAGCACCCCCGTCTGGCCCACGCACTCGGGACGCGCGCGCAGCGCTTCCAGCGCCGAACCCACATCCTTGACGCCGAGGGCCTCATCAAAGCGCTGATACAGCCCAAGGGCGCGCTGGAAATCTTCGCCGCGGTCGGCCAGTTCAATGCCGGGGGCGATACGCCAGAACAGGTCCGGCACCAGGACCGTGTAGCCTTCCTCGGCGTAGTAGTCCGCCACGGCGCGCATGGTGGCGTTGACGCCGAAGATTTCCTGGCACAACACGATGCCGGGCCCCTTGCCCGATGCAGGCGTGGCCAGGTAGGCATTGAATGTGCCGCTGCCGTCGGCGGCTTGAATCTGGATAGTCTGGCCCATGGGCTGCGCTCCTTTGTTCTTGGGGGTTGGGCTGCCGTGCTGGATTCCATCATGGGCGATCCGCACCGCAGCAAACTAGCCACCGGCTGCAGCGGCTATCCGATTAGTGCAGGAAAATGGCGGGGCAGGCAAGTGGCGCGAGGAAGCGATCCACTATAGTGATGTGAAGGATTCCGTCCGCATGCCAGCGCGGGGCCGATGCGGCAACGCAGCAGCACGGTCCGCGGGCAGGAGGATCCCCCACCAGGAACGGCGCGCCAATGACGCCGAGGAGCGAGACAATGCCGCAGCCCCCCGCGGCCACGGCCACCGAGCCGCTGGCTGGCGCCCTGCTAGACGACCCTGCCCGGCTGGTCTTCGCCTCGACCGACCAGGCCGAGACGCGGGCCGCCGTCGGCATGGTGTTCAAGCCGCACAAGCTCACCATCGGCGGCACCACGCTGGCGGCGCGCATGCATCATGCTCCCCTTGGCGCGGTCTCATTCAACCGGCTGGCCTATGGGGCCGAGGTGCAGATCGAGCCCGGCCCACTTGACGACTTCCTGCTGGTGCAGATGCCCGTAGCCGGCCATGCCGAAATCCGTTGCGGCCAGCAGGAGATCCTTTCCGACCGTGACACCGCCTCGGTACTGACGCCTTGCGATCCGGTGCGAATGCGCTGGAGCCGCGACAGCGACCAGCTGATCGTGCGCGTCGAGCGCGGCGCGCTGGAGCGGGTGTGCGCGGCGTACCTGGGCCATCGTCCCCAACAACCGCTGCGTTTCGAGCTGGGCATGCCGTGGCGGCGCCTGGCGGCGTGGTACCAGATGGTGCATTACCTGGCGGATGTGATGGCGCTGGCACCGGATGCGGCCCGGCATCCGCTCACTGCCTGCCAGCTGGAGCAGTTGGTGATCGGCACGCTATTGACGGTGCAGCCCCACAGTCTCAGCGAGGCACTCCGGGCGCGCGGCAAACCCCTGGCACCGCGTCACGTGAAACTGGTCGAAGAGTACATCCATGCCCATGCCAACGCACCGTTGACGCCAGCCTTGCTGGCCGAAGTGGCCGGCGTCAGCCTGCGCGGGCTGTATGCCGGATTTCGCGAGCACCGCGGCATCAGCCCGATGGCATACCTGCGCGCAGTCCGGCTGGAACGGGTGCATCAGGACTTGTTGAACGACCGGGCCCTCGATTCGGTCACCGCCGCGGCCTTGCGCTGGGGCTTCAGCCACCTGGGGCGCTTCAGTGTGGAATATCGCAAGAGTTTCGGCGAGCCACCGGGGCAGACGCTCCGCCGGCGCGGGCCCGCCTAGCCGGCCGCGCAACGGGGAAAAGGGGGCACAGAAAAGGGGGCACAAAAACAAAAACGGCGAACCGAAGTTCGCCGTTTCTGTTTGCGCAAAACCGCCAGGGGCGGTCTTGTGCTGAATACCTTACACCTTGATTTCGACGTCGACGCCGGCCGGCAGGTCGAGCTTCATCAGTGCGTCAACGGTCTTGTCGGTAGGATCGACGATGTCCATCAGGCGCTGGTGAGTACGGATCTCGAACTGATCACGGCTCGTCTTGTTGACGTGCGGCGAACGCAGGATGTCGAAGCGCTGGATACGGGTCGGCAGGGGCACCGGGCCCTTGACGATCGCGCCGGTACGCTTGGCGGTATCCACGATTTCGGCTGCCGACTGGTCGATCAGGCGATAGTCGAAAGCCTTCAGGCGGATACGGATCTTCTGGTTCTGCATGATATTTCCTTAAAAGAGCGATGGGCGGCGAGCGCCCTGGAACAAGGGAACAGGCCGCCGGTATTGTACCGCCAGCCTGCTCCAGGAAGTTTGCTTAGTCGAGGATCTTTGCCACGACGCCGGCGCC
>NZ_JFJV02000236.1:0-37129 GCF_000611145.1 Cupriavidus sp. SK-3
GGTACACCTTGACGGCTCGCTTCGCATCGCCTGGTGGGCTCGCTTCGCATCGCGCTGGGGTGGCCCGCCCTGGGGGCGCTCCACACGGCTGCACCCAGCCGTGATCTGGCGCCATCAGCTGGGATCGGGCCTCCAGGTTGCCACGATGCGCCCCCTTGTGCCTCGCCGTGAACCTCGCTGGATAGCACTGGGTTTGAACTATAGGACACCTCGCGGCAGGCTGAGCCATGGCAGGCGCGGGGGACGGACGCCGCCGGCGCGCGTGTCAATAAAAAAGCCAGGCGACGGGCCTGGCTCGGAGTCCAACGGTATCCATGCGCAGCGCCGTAGCGCTCTCGCGATGCAGCGCTCGAAGGCGGTATCGAATTCCCGGTCCTTGCTCCGCAAGCGCCCCGAGCCTCGATGGTAGACGTGGTACGAATCGGCGGAAGATTTTTGCGCAGGTACCTCTCCCTCGTCAGTCCGCTGCATGGCGCGGATCTCCATCATCCCGATAATGACGGTAAAGCCCTTGGAAATGGCCATGGCACCTCCGGGAGAACGCCCGATGACGTTCAAATTGCAAGGCGGGAGAGGGGGGATCCGGGCGGCTGTCCGACGCAGCCGTCTTATTGAGTCAAGCATGTGCCATACCCGCATGCGGAGCAAGCTCATCATGTTATCTGGCACACATATGGGGTCCGGCGTCTTGCCGGATCAGAAGGCCGTAATCAGCGATCCCTTGAACTCGGTCTCGATAAACCTGCGTACCTCATCGGACTGGTAGGCCTTCACCACGGCAGGGTGCCCTGCGTGGTCAGCGACAACATGGTGATGCGGCTGGCGGTGGATCACCTCCTTGCGCTGGGCCATCGCCGTATCGGCCATATCGCCGGTCCGGATTCGTTGTCCACCGGGCACCAGCGAAAGCTGGGCTTTGCGCTCACGCCGCCGCTCACCACGATCCGCATCGCGGTGCACGAAATGGGGGCGAAGGCTGCCACCTTGCTGCTGGCGCGCATCGAAGGCGCAGGCGCGGAGGCGGCCAGCGTGGTGCTGTGCCCGGAGCTGATCGTGCGCGGGTCGACGGCACCGCCGGCGGCTTGACCGCCGTCAGTCAGGTCTATTCGCCCGGCGGCGCCATGGCAACCTGCCAGCGTGGCGGGCAATCAGGGCATCAGTGCGGCCACCCGTTGCCCGACGTAACCACCGATGGCCAGCGATGCGCTCAGCCCCGGCGACTCGATGCCAAACAGGTTGAGCAGGCCCGGAATGCCATGCTCGCGCTCGTCTTGCACGATGAAGTCGGTGGCGCTGTTGTGCATTGACGACCCCGGGCCGGCCAGGCGGGGGCGGATGCCCGTGTAGCCGGGTTGCAGGTCGCCATCGCGCAGGCCGGGGTAGTAGCGGCGCACGGCGTGGTAGAAGGCGGCTTCGCGCGAGGCGTCGAAGCGGTAGTCCACGCCGTCGCGCCAGTCCAGGTCCGGGCCGAATTTGCACTGCCCGCCCAGGTCCAGCGTTACGTGCGCGCGCAGCGCGCCTGCGCGGCCGGTGGGATAGACCAGGCGCTGGAAGGGCGATGGGCGGCCCAGCGTGAAGTAGTGGCCGATGGCGTGATAGAGCGGCGGGACCTTGTCGGCCGGCATGCCCGCGATGGCCGTTGCCACTCGCTGCGCGCCAAGGCCAGCCGCGTTGATGACGGTGCCGCACAGCAACTCCGTTGGTTCGGTGCCGCCCACCTTCAGAACGATGCCGTCCGGGGTTGGCTGTCCTGCCAGCACCGGACTACTCAGTGCCAGCGCAGCGCCATGGCGTTCTGCGTCGCCCAGGTAGGCCAGCATCAGGCCGTGGCTGTCGACGATGCCGGTCGACGGTGACAGCAAGGCCCCCGCGCAAGCCACTTCCGGCTCCAGGGCGCGCGCCTCAGCGGCGCCGATGATGCGCAGGTCGGTGACACCCTGGGCCGTGCCTAGCTCCACGTACTTGTGCAGTTCGGGAAGGTCGGCTTCCTGTACCGCGACGATCAGCTTGCCAATGCGCCGGTGGCCGATCCCGCGCTCGGCGCAGTAGTCGTACAGCGCCGCCTTGCCCGCCACGCAAAGCCTGCCCTTGAGCGAGCCCGGCGCATACGAGATGCCCGCATGAATGACTTCCGAATTGCGCGCGCTGGTGTGGGTGCCGAAGGCGTTCTCCGCCTCCAGGATGACCACCTCGCGGCCGGCGGCGGACAAGGTGCGGGCGATGGCGAGTCCTACCACGCCAGCGCCGATGACGGCGCAGTCAACGCTTTCCATTTTGCAGAAACTCCGGTTGAAGAAGGTTGGGCTTGCTTTCCGTCTGGCGTCTCAGGTCAGCCTGATCTGCGCTTCGCGGATCAGCGCGCCCCATTTGGCGTGCTCGGCACGGATGTGCGCGCCGAACTGCGCCGCGGTCTGCGGCGTGGGCACGCTGCCTTCCTGCGCCAGCTTCTGTTGCACGTCCGGGCGCGCCAGCACCTTGATGGTCGCCGCGCCCAGCCGCTCGGTGACATTGGCGGGCAAGCCGGCGGGGCCCACCAGGCCCAGCCACGTGGTGGCCTCGAAGCCTGCGAATCCTTGTTCGGCCACCGTCGGCACTGCGGGCAGGGAGGGCAGGCGCTTCGCCGACGTCACAGCCAGCGCGCGGATCTTGCCGGCCGACAACTGCGGCATCACGGAAACGGTGTTGCCAAAGTAAGCGTCCACCTGGCCGCCGAGCAGGTCGGTCATGGCCGGGCCGGCGCCCTTGTACGGCACCTGCAGCACACGCACGCCGGCGCGCCGCGCCAGCATCTCGCCGGCCAGGTGGCCCACGGTGCCGTTGCCGGCCTGGGCGATGCCCATATCGCCGTTGCGCGCCCTGGCCGCCTTGACGAAGTCGGCCAGCGTGCGCAGCGGCGAGTCCTGGCGCACCACCAGCACCACGGGCTGCTCCGCCACGCCGGCGACCGGCGTGAAATCCTTCAGGGGATCGAACGGCATCTTCGGGTACAGCGCCGGGTTGATCGCCAGGTTGGCGGCCTGGCCCATGCCAATGGTGTAGCCGTCCGGTGCCGACTTGGCCACCGTGTCCAGGCCGATATTGCCGCCCGCGCCGGGCTTGTTGTCCACCACCAGCGTCCAGTGGTCTGTCAGGGTCAGCTTCTCGGCGACCAGCCGCGAGGTGGTATCGGTGCCGCCGCCGGGCGGGAACGGCACCACCAGCCGGATGGGTTTCTGCGGCCATGCGCCTTGCGCGCGGGCGATGCCGGCGGCGGCCAGTGTCATGGCGGCGGTGGCCTGGAGGAAATGACGTCGTTGCATGTTTTGTCTCCTGTTTTTCCTGGCACCCGCGCGGGCGGTGCCGCGCCGGATTCAGACCGGCAGTCCCTTGGCGCGCAGTGTCGCGTCGAACCGTTCGGGGTCCGAGGTGCCGGCGGCGTTGTCCGCGCGAATCCGCGCCTCCTTCTGCAGGTGGGCGCGGGTGCGCTGCAGGATCCCGGCGGCCTCCGCGGCGGGCACGGCGATCACGCCGTCCGCGTCGCCCACGATCAGGTCGCCCGGCAGCACGGCCATGCCCGCGCACGAGACGGGCACGTTGATCTCGCCGGGGCCGTCCTTGCTCGGGCCGCGGTGGGTGTTGCCGCGCGCAAAGATCGGCATGCCGTCTTCCGCCCATTCGAGTACGTCGCGCACCGCGCCATCGATTACCAGCCCGCCGAGCTGTCTGGCCAGGCAGGTGGTGCGCATCAGGCCGCCGACCAGCGCCTGCGTGACGTCGCCTCCGCCGTCGATCACCAGCACATCGCCGGGGCGGACCATCATCAGCGCCTTATGGATCATCAGGTTGTCGCCGGGGCGCACGCGCACGGTGACGGCCGGCCCGCACAGTACGGTGTCCGGCCGGCTGTGATAGGGGCGCAGGCCGATGGTGCCGATATTGCGGCTCATGGCATCGCCGATCGCCGCCACCGGCATTTCGCGGAAGGCGGCGACGATATCCGGCGCGGGGCCGGCGGCACAGGGGTTGATGCGGTAGCCCGCGGGCCATGCCTTGTTGCCGGCTTCGGTGCTGCTGGCTTCGTTGCTCATCCAGGTCTCCTTGGTGTCTTGCTGTCGGTTTGGGGGTGCGCTGTCACGCGCTGAGGGCATCCGGGGCGCCGCCCAGCACCTGCGGATTGACGCAGGCGGTGGCCGCGGGCGGGGTGCCCTGCAGGAAGCCGAGCACATTGCGCGCGGCGCCGCTTGCCATCGCGGCCAGGGCGGCGGGCGTGGAGCCGCCCACATGGGGCGTGAGGACGATGTTGTCCAGGCCGCGCAACGGGCTGTCGGCGGGCAGGGGCTCGACCGCCATGGTGTCCAGTCCGGCCGCGTAGAGCTGGCCGCTTTGCAGCGCCTGCACCAGCGCCGGCTCGTCGACCACTTCGCCGCGCGCCGTATTGAGCAGGATGGCGCCGTGCCGCATGCGCGCGAACTGCGGCGCGCCGATCATGTTGCGGGTGTGGCTGTTCAGCGGAACGTGCAGGCTCAGCACGTCGCTGGCTTCGAGGAGCGCATCGAGCGTGCCGGCAAGCGCCACGCCCTTCATGGGGCTGGCGTGCCCGGCCAGGGCCGGGTCGAAGGCAAGCACCGGCATGCCGAGCGCCAGGCATACGCTGGCGACCCGTTGCGCGACCTGCCCGAAGCCGACCAGGCCCAGCGTGCGGCCATGCAGTTCGATGCCGTCCTGCGCGCGCGACCACCGGCCGGCCTGGATCTCCCGGTCCATCCACGCCACGCGCCGCGCCGCCGCGAACATCAGGCCGAGCGTGAGTTCGGCCACCGACCGGGCATTGGCGCCGGGCGTGACGTAGACGGGAATGCCGCGCGCGGTCGCGGCTTCCACGTCGATGTTGCTGACGCCTACGCCGTGCTTGGAGATCACCTTCAGCGTGGGGCATGCCGCGATGGCGGCACCGCTCAGTGCGACGGTGCGGGAGATGACGGCATCGACGGGTTCGGTGGCGAGGATGCGCGCCACCTCGCCAGCGTCATCCGCATTGGCAAGATAGAGAATCCGCGAACCGGCCGCTTGCAGCAGGCGGGCGCCGGCCGGGGCCAGGCGAGGAGCGGTGACGAGAACGGTATATGGCATGGAGACGGTCAGCTGGCGTTGGACAATCGGCGTGCGGCCGATGCGGTGCTGAATTCTTGCCCTCACGACATATTCCGTCCAGCTTATAATTTTTGGAAATCGTTAAATATTGGTAATCAATCAAGGCTGCCCCCGGCAGCGCACTCCACAGACACCAAGCACTCCAGACACTCCATGGACCTCCGCGATCTCAAGTACTTCCTTGCCGTGGCCAGCGCGGGTAACTTCCGGCGCGCGGCAGAACTGGTGCACCGCAGCCAGCCGACGCTCACCAAGGCCATCGACCGGCTGGAGGCGTCGCTCGGCGCCGGGTTGTTCGAGCGCGATGGCAGGGGACAGAAGCTCAGCGCGGCCGGTATCGCGCTGCGGGCGCGCGCAACCTTGCTGCTGCAGGAAGCCGACCTGTTGCGCGACGAGGTAAGCGCCATCGCGCGCGGGGTAGCCGGCACGGTACGGCTGGGCAGCGGCCCGCTTGGGGCGGAATACCTGCTGCCCCGCATCTGCAGCATGCTGCTTGGGCAGGCCGCCGACGTGATGCTGCAGCTCACGATCCGCAACAACTACGAACTACGCGACGAACTGCGCGAGGGGCGTCTGGACGTTGTGCTGGGCTTCGTGCCGGAAGAGGAGGAGGAATTCCGCTGCGAGACGCTGCTCAAGGACACCGTGGTCGTCGCGGCAGCGAAGGGCCATCCGATCCTCAAGACGCGGCGCGTCACGCTGGAGTCGCTCGCGGCTTGCCAATGGGCCCTGCCCAACCGCGCGGTGGCAAGCCGGACCTGGCTGGACCATGCCTTCGAGTCGCGCGACCTGCCCCGGCCCGTGGCGCAGATCGAGACCAATTCGATCCCGCTGATTCCCCGCGTGGTGGCGGACACAGAATTGCTGACCTTCGTCTCGCGGCGCACCTTGCGCGCAAGCGGCGGACAACTGCAAGAGGTGCCCCTGGCGGCGGCCACGCTGGTGCGCAATTTTGGTGTGACGTATCGCAAGGACGTGCCGCTATCGCCGGTGGCGGATCGCCTGATCGGCTTGCTGCATGACCATGGGAGCAGCTTGTTCAACAAGGTGGATTAGAACGGCGGCGTGAGCGCGGGAGGAAAATGGGACATACTGCGGCTTCCGCCCGGCTGCGCTATCCGGAGCATTATTTCCCGCGCATCGCGCATCGCGGCGAGCGATGTCCGATGCGCGGCTGGAATCCCGAGGGAGAGGTTGTGAGCGATCAGCCCTTGTCGTCCTGGCAGTACATGCCGGGCCCGCCCCTTGCGCGTTTGCGCTCCTGGGGTTGCACGCTGTCCGGCTTCAGCGAAGACCTGGGGCGAACCGTGCGGCGCGTGGAAGTGGTGAGTCCGCGCATCAAAGTGGTGATCGGCTTCGGCGCCGGCTACCTGCTTGGCGCGGGAAAGAACCAGCGCCGCCACCAGGCGTTCGTCGTCGGCAACCCAGCCGGGCCCACTACGGTGGAGCACGATGACGCGCAGTCCTGCGTCGAAGTCGAGTTGCCGCCCTGGGCGGCTTACAGCCTGTTTGACGGGGCGTCGGATGTCCTTGCCGGCGGAGTTGTCGATCTCGCGGACATCTGGGGCAGCGAGGCGGGCCTGCTGGCCGAGGCGCTGCATGGGGCGCCCGCATGGGAACGGCGTTTCGAGATCGTCGAGCAGCTCCTGGCGCGGCGCCTGGTGGCGCCCCGCAGGGCCGTGCCCGCGGCGCTTCGCTGGGCATGGGAAGAACTCGCGCGCGAGCAAGGGAGCGTCCCGGTCCGGCAACTGTGCGACAGGATCGGATGGAGCGGACGACACTTCGCGGCTTGCTTCAAGGGGCACCTGGGCGTGGGTCCGAAGGCCGCGGCGCGGCGCATTCGTTTTGGCAGCGCCCACGGCTTGATGTCCTTGGCTCCGGGCATGGCGCTTAGCCAGGTTGCCGCGGCATGCGGCTATAGCGACCAGAGTCATTTCACCAGGGAGTTCCAGGCGTTTGCCGGATGCTCGCCGGCCGCCTATGCGCAGGCCGGGTTCCCGGATGCCCCGGGAAAGCCCGCATCATTGCTGGAAGCATAGATAGCCCATGCGGACGCAGGTCATTTTTATTCAAGACTGCATCCGCCGCCAGGCCAGATACTCCGGATTCAACTTCAGCGATCAAGGAGTGCAATATGACTGGCAGCGTGTCTTATCTTGAGATCGGCGGGCAGAATGCCCGCGTCTCGCAGGACTTTTTTCGCCAATTATTCGATTGGCCCTTCCAGCCCACCGAGCTTGCCGGTGAAGGCTGGTTTCAGGCACCGTCGATCCGCGTCGGCTTGCATGGCAATGATCCGGAGCCACAGGTGCTGGTCTTTTTCCGGGTGACGGACATGCTTGCCGCTGTGTCCAGGGTGAAAGCCCTGGGCGGTCACGCCGATGACGCCGGGCCCGGTGAACCCGGGTTCGGTCTGTTCCGCATGTGCCGCGATCCGCAAGGGGTGAAATTCGGCTTGCACCAGTCCGTGGCCGCGTAGGCGCGCGCGGCTGGCACACCTGGATTTTCATGCGGCGCAGCTACGGGACCGGAACGTCAGGTGCCGGCTGCTGTTTGCCGCCCGCTCGCGCTTGCGCGGCGCTGAACCACGGCCCCGGCCGACGCCTCGCTCTGGAAAAATGGCGGCAGCATTCGATATCCCGGCTGCCGGGCTGTTCATTCTTTTGGCTGAGGGGCGTGCATACATCCACCTCCTATAATCCCCTGGCGCAATCGCCGCGGAAATGCCAGACGAAGTATGTGGTTCAACCATCAGACGTTCTACACAGCCTATGAGCAGGCGTTCGCGCCGCTGTCCGCGCCGAAGCTGTCGGGCCTGGACAGGCTCCTCGGTTTCGTGCAACTCGATCCGGACGTCGCGGACGTTCGCTGGGTCGCCTACATGCTGGCAACCGTGAAGCACGAGTGCGCGGATAGCTGGCAGCCCATCACGGAGTTCGGAAAGGATTCGTATTTTCTCCAGTACGAGCGTCCGCCGAAGGCCGGACCACTTGGAAATACGCAGGCCGGCGACGGATTGCGGTTCAAGGGCCGCGGTTACGTGCAAATCACCGGGCGCGGAAACTACGGAAAGCTGAGCAAGCGTCTGGGACTGGGCACTTCGCTCGTCGACGACCCGGAGCGGGTCCTGGATCCTCTGACTGCCTATCGGATCATGTCCATCGGGATGCGCGAAGGTGTATTCACCGGGAAAACGCTATCCGCCTACCTCGCGGGCGATAAGACGGACTACGTGAACGCGCGGCGGATCATCAACAGGCTCGATCAGGCCGACAAGATCGCCGGCTATGCGGAGCGCTTGCAGGATTGCCTGGAGGGAGCGCTTCAGAGTTGACACGAGTTAAGGCCGGCAAGGCTTGGCGGTATCGGCAGGAAGCGGGCGCGCCGTCCGGCGTCCCCCGATACCTCTTCTTCCCTCAGAACAGGGTATAGCCACCATCGATGACCAGTGTATCGCCCGTGTGATAGCGGGATGCCGCGCTCATAAGATAGATGGCGATTCCGCCGAAGTCGGCCGGCTCCCCCCAGCGGCGCATCGGCACGCGCTTGCTCACCATTTCCTGGAACGCCGGATCCGCCTGCCCCCTGGCGGTCATGTCGGTGGCGATCCAGCCCGGCAGTATGGAATGCGCGCGGATGCCGTGGCGCGCGTACTCCACGGCCAGCGCACGCATCATCGATATCAGCCCGCCCTTGGTGGCGGCATAGTGCTGGTTGCGCGCGGCCCCTTCGATGGCCGCCACCGACGCGGTGCCAACCAGCACGCCGCCGTCGCCTTGCTCCAGCATGTGCCGCGCGGCGGCGCGCAGTGTAAAGAAGGCCCCGTCGAGGTTGACCCGCAGCACGCGATGCCAGTCTTCCGTGCCGAGCGTCTCGAAGCGGCCGCCACGTGCGCCGATTCCCGCGTTGGCAAAGCAGCCGTCTACGCGGCCCAGGGTCGCGACCGTTTCGGCGAAGGCGGCTTGCACTGCGGCCTCGTCGCCCACATCGCAAACTGCCGTGTGCACCCTGCGGCCGTACGCGGCCAGGCGCGCGGCCGCGTCGGCATTCTTCCGGGCGTTGGTGCCCCAGATCGAGATATCGGCACCGGACGCCGCCATGGCCTCGGCCATGCCGAGTCCGATTCCACTATTGCCGCCCGTGACGAGGGCAACCTTTCCGGTCAGGTCAAAAGCTGTGTAGGTCACGACGCTTCCTTAGCCAGGATCAGGGTTCCTCCCTGCGGCGATCCGGCAGGGAACCTGCAGCAGTGTCGCGAGCGCGGTGCGCCCGTGCGTCGTCCAAAGAGACGAATCTGCGCGCCGGGCGCCTTTCCACGGCTTTACCGACATCAAGGGCTGGCGGCCGCACGCATGGCAGCAATAAAAAAAGCCATTCCGAAGAATGGCTTCTTACACCCCGCGACATCCACACCGCGTAGATCCTGCCCCGTTGGCTCTCTGGCCGGTGTAGGCATGCTGGATCACGCTGCGAAGATCGGCAAACAAGTCGTTCCAGGCGGCAATACCGCTTATGGTCCAGTTGTCAGATCTATTAACTTATGCACTGCGACTTGTCACGCGACGGATCATACGTATTCCTGCCGATACAACGTATGGAGAATAGCCCCTGTTTTTCCTCTCTGTTCTCGGGCTCGTCCTTGCTCGCTTGTGCCTTGCCTTCTCCGGGGCAGCGTGCCAGGTGCATGGCATTAGCCAAAGATGCGCGTGTCGGCCGCTACGTCGTCCCGCTTTGGCAGGCGCTCGCGGAGTAGTCGTTCCAGGTTGCAGATGCGGTGATCGACGCGGGTTTGTTTCCGGGCACGCCGGATGGCGAGTGCTGTACAGAGCACGGCGGCAAAGGTGCAGCATAGCGCGGCGAGCTGTGGCAGATTGTCTTGCATAGGAATACTCGGGCTTCTGTGGGCGCCATGGCGCTGTCGGGTGCGGGCAGCGCCAACATGCGGCGTGGCGGAGCCCGCCGCTACGGGAATAACGGCGGCGGCACGCAAATTTTTAGTTCGGTGGCGGCGCATCTCCGGGTCTATTTTGCCTATGATTTTTCCATGAGCGTTGTGCAGGCCATGTATCCGGCGCGGCCACAAAGCCGTGCGCACGCGGGTGTGGCGTCGCTTCGCGGCAACGAGCCCGCGGCCGCCGGCTTGCGCCGCCGCCCCCGATAGCCAGCTTGCAGGCCGCGCGGGCAAGGCCATTGCCGTCCTCAGTGACATCGCCGCAGCAATGCCTGGTGCGCTAGCCCACGTTCTATTCGCGCGGCCGCAGGTAGGCTCCATACGTCGCGGGCAGGTCTGACCCACCTGTTCGCGCTTTGCGCCTCGCCTATCCCCCGGTGGGCGAGGCGTCTTTCTGCACCGGCAGCGTCGCGCCGACAGCTTTCGCGCTTGTTCCGCGGCGGAACGGCATGTTCCCGCGGCCCTGCCCGCCACCCATGCCGGCACTGTTCTTTTCCCGGGGATCCGTGCCTGCCTCCGCCTGAATGAAGCAACGCGGGGCAGGATGTTGCCTGTCGATTTCGGAGCCGATCCCAATGCTCGTCGGAAAGGATTTCTTCTTCGTGGTGCGCCATGCACCGCTGGTCTCGATCGACCTGCTCGTCACCGATGCGCACGGCCGTGTGCTGCTTGGCCGGCGCCGTAACCGGCCGGCGCAAGGTGTGTGGTTCGTGCCGGGCGGGCGCATCCGCAAGGACGAAGGCCTGGACGCCGCCTTCCGCCGCATCGTGGCGGACGAACTGGGCATCGCCGGGGCCAGGCGTGGCGATGCAGTCCCGCGCGGCGTGTTCGAACATCACTATGCGGACAACTTTGCCGGCGAACCCGGCGTTACCACGCACTATGTGGTGCTTGCCTATGCCTGGACCCTGCCGGGCGGCGAGCCGGACGGGAAGCCGCCAGGGCAGCCCGATCAGCACAGCGCATACTGCTGGATGGCACCGGCCGAGATGCTCGCCCGCGACGATGTGCACGAATATACCAAGGCCTATTTCCGCTGACAGGCCCGGCAAGCGGCGTGGCCGGGAAGAACCGTCCTACCAGGTACAGATGCCCCAGTCCGTGAAAAGCGGCATCTCCAGTCCGAGCGCCGCATCGGTCACCGCATGGACCTGCACGAAGGGCCGCTCGGATTCCACCTTGCCGAAAATCGCCGCGAAAGGAATCTCCCCCGCGTCCCGGCCCGTGCCGATGCGCAGCAGGCCGGTGGGAATGGACGTGCCGGAGGGATCGGCCAGGTACCATCTTCCCGACAGGAAGACTTCGACAAAGGCATGGAAATCCGGCGGCCCGAGAGCGGGATCGGCGCCGTAGTCCAGGCTGCTGGAAATGCGCGCGGGAATGCTCAGGGCCCGGCAGATCGCAATCATCAGGTGCGCAAAGTCCCGGCACACACCGGTGCGTTCGACAATCGTATCCACGGCCGAGGTGCGCTCGTTGGTGGACGTTGACAGGAAGCGCACGTGGTTGCGCACCCATTCCCGGATCGCGACGATACGGGTGTATCCCCACGGAATGGCGCCGAACTCCCGCAGGGCAAATTCCATCAGCCGGTCGGATTCGCAGTATCGGCTCGGCGCCAGGTAGGGCAGCACCTCGAACGGCAGTTGCGCGACCGGGACCTCCGACAAGGTCGATGGCTCGTCGAGGCGGTGGTCGATATCGACCACGGCTTCATAGTGAATGGCCAGATGTCCCTTCGGCGCGCGCAGGCGGATCAGCCGGTTGCATAGCAACGGGTCGTTGTAGTGGTCCATGCGCAGCACGGGCGGTAGCGTCAGGCGCTCGGAAACGACCGTCTGGCGGGCGGTACGGGCGGCTTCGATGTTGAAGAGGAAGTCCGCCTCGGCATCCAGGACTTCGTAGGACAGGTCGACCGAGTATCGAAGACGGTTCATTTGATGCCCCTCCCTTTTTCCCCGCGCAGCACAACCGGCGCTTGGCTTGAAGAATAGTTTGTGACAAGTTCAACGGATCGCCACTTCCTGCCGTTAAGCGGTGTATCGTGCCCGACCATGGTCACCGGCACTCAGGGGAAAGTCCAGTGAATCCGTTGAAAGCGCTTTGGTGGTGTCCGCTGTCCTTGCTGAGCACCATCACGGTGCCGTCTCCCGAGCCGGGGTTCGAGATGCATGCGGCGGCGGCCGCGTCGGCGGAGCCGAAGGACCGGTTGGACCGGAACCGCGGTGCCGACGGTGGCGCGGTGCTTCGCGTCCCGGCGAACTAGCCCAGGCATCGCGTTCGCCACCGGGCAGGGCTTCGAGGCGTTCGTGCGCGTCTGGAGACGGGGTATCGGCGGGCCGGCGGCGCTCGCCTGCATCATCGCGCGCCGTTATTCCCGGGTTGTGGCGTTCAGGTGGCGCGCGTGGTGCTGCCCGAGCAGGCCGATGGAAGCGGCGTAGTTATAGAGTTCCAGGTCGCCACGTAACCCGAGCCGGCGCATGGCCGACATTTTTTGCGTACTGATGGTCTTGATGCTGCGCCCGAGGCTGACCGCGATCTGGCTCACGGACATGCCGGACAGGTAGAGCCGGATCACCTCGACCTCGCGCGGGCTGAGCGGCCCGAACCGGGCTCGCAGGTCAGCGGGCGGGCCGATGCTGTCCAGCCGCCGCTGTATCGCCGGCGACAGGTAGCGCACGCCAGCGAGCAGGTGTGCCAGCGCCTTCGGGATATGGGATGCGTCGTCGAGCTTGCTGACCACGGACAAGTGGTCGAAGCTGACCAGCTCGCTGAGCTGCTCGGGGTTGTGCAGCATGGTGAATACCAGGATCGCCAGCTCCGGGTAGCGGCGGCGCAGGAACTCGATCATGTGCAGGCCATCGCCATGGGTGCCGCCCGGCATCGCATAGTCGGTCAGCAGGATCTCGCAGGGCTGCCGGCTGAGCAACGCGAGGATTTCGGTGGAGTTCCGGGCAATGCCGGCGATTTCGACGCTTTCAAACTGCGCGAGCAAGCCGCGCAGGCCCACCAGCATGACGGGATGATCGTCGGCGATGACGATGCGGGATTTGGAGAGCGAGACGTCGGCCGGCATGGGCTCATATCCATGAGAACGTCGGGCGGGATGGCTTGCATCGCGCGAGCCGTTCCAGCTGCGCGGGTGGCTCCGGCGCCCCGGTTGCGCAAAGTGGGCTGATATCACTCATGGCTTGCTTCCGTGTTCTCCCGCCCAGGCCGCGTTACGCCAAGGGCAGTGCGGCTGACGGTGGTCAATGGCGGCGCGGCGCGCCGGCGAAAGTACTGTTTTGTGACTGCAGACTGTATCGCCGACGGCACAGTGCTGGTTTGCGAAATTTCCGCATTTTGCGTCCCGCCATGTCAGTGATCCATGTCATTGGTCCCTTTCAGGCGTGCCGCTGCGGAATATGCCGTGGCGGTCAGCCTCGGGCGATGGTCAAGGGGGTAGTGGGGAAATTGTGTCTTTTGCGGAATCTTCAGCAGCTTGATTCGGAGCATTCGGCGGTCCGGGCAAGATCCGGGTTTCGTGCCGACCACGCAAAAGCGGGACCGGGCTCCGGGTTGCTCGTAGAGAAGAGGGGGCGTGACCAAGGAAAGCAGAACCTATTTCGACGAAGGACTCAGCGCGGAAGTACCCGGCGAGATCCTTTATGGCATCGCGGTCTGTCCTGCGTCCAGCGCAGGATTCTCACTTCTTGAACGCAATTCACGATCCACTTTTTATCAGTGAACGTCCAGCCTGAGCCCTGGCTGTGAAGGCGCGGTTCGAGGTTGCGGGAGCCTTTCTTTAGGAAATTTCCGATAGCTTGCTCGGAAATTTCTGGCTGGCTGTGGCGTAAATTCGCCACATAATCCGCGCTCCACCTTTTGATTATCGGTGTGTCCCGGCGCAGGTGAGTTCCTTGTTGGCTTTTTTTGGGGAGAATGCGAGTGGCAACTATCTTGGTCGTCGACGATCACCCGGCACTCCGCCTGGTGATCAAGGCCCAGTTGTCGCAAGTGCTGGGGGTCAGCCATATTCTGGAAGCGGACAATGGCCAGGCTGCAATCGAAGCCGCCAGGCAGTTCCAGCCGGATCTCGCCGTCCTGGACCTGGATATTCCCCGGATCAGCGGCCTTGACGTGATTCCGCGCCTGAAGCTGATTTACCCGCCGATCCGTATCCTGGTGATTTCCGGGCAAGACCAGACCACGTTCGCCCCTCGGGTGAGGCACGCTGGTGCCCAGGGCTTCGTCAGCAAGATGCAGGACATGAAGGAAATCGTGCGCTGCGTCGAAGCGGTGATGGCGGGCTATACGGTGTTTCCGGAGATGCGCTACGAGCGCGAACTGCCGAAGGTTGCACAGCTGGCGGACGAAGAGCGGCTCGCTCGGCTGTCGGACAAGGAAATCGTCATCCTGCAGTTGCTGGCCAGGGGCTTTTCCAATAAAGCAATAGGCGAACTGCTATTTCTCAGCAACAAGACGGTGAGCAGCCACAAGACCCGCATCATGGGCAAACTGCAGGTCAGCTCGCTGGTGGACCTGGTCGATTTCGCCCGGCGATATCGCCTCACACCGATGCAATGACGTCAGCTTGTGGCCGCTTGCTGACAGTGGCTCAACAAAATGCAAATGTTCCGGAAGGTAATTTCATGATCCGTGCGCTATTACTCAGCACTACCGAGAGTGGCGTGCAAGCGTTGCAAATCAGCGGGCTCGCGACCGTGCTCGCGGGCCTGGGGTTTTCCGTCGAACAGAGGGATGCGGCCAGGCCGGATGCCGGTCCCGCACAAACCGAACGTATCCGGCTGGCGCTTGTCTGGCTTGCGCATGACCATGAGGGCGAACCGGCTCGCAGTGACTTCGGCCTGTCGCCGGATAGCCTGCTGTTTGCGGTGGTGCCGGCCGATGCCGGCAAGCGCGTAACCCATGCGGCCCACGGCGCGGCCTTCGATGCCACGCTCACCGCGCCGGTCAATGCCAGTTCACTGGCGCGCGCGCTGGCTGAACACGGGTTTGTTGCGGTGTCGCCGGACGAATGTGCGGCCGTCGGCGCCTTGCTCGATACCCTGGCCGGCGGCGACGCGGATATCGTCAGGGATCTGGTGGACAGCCTGGTCGACACCAACCGCCTCGATCTCGCCATGATGCGCGCCGCGCTGACGGACGGCGCATGGCAGCGGTTCGACAGTGGTGCGCATCGGATCAAAGGCTCGGCCCGGATTCTGGAGTGCGCGGCGCTGGTGACACTATGTGGACGGCTGGAAGCCGTTGCGCAGTTCGGTGATCTGGCTACGGCGCAGGCGTTGTTGCCGATTCTCGCCGCGACCGTGGAGCATCTTGAGGCTTCGCTGACGGCAATGCGGCCGCCGCCCCAGGGCGGCGTGAGGGTTTGGGGGTAGGGGTTGGAGTCAACTTCGACTTCAACCCCTACCCCAACTTCAACTTCAAGATGCGCTTCCGGCGCGCAATCAGGCCGGTGTGGCATCGCCTTGCGCGGCACCATGGCTTGCGTGCAGATGGCGGCGCAGGGCGCGTTCCAGTGCGGCCAGCCCCATTGGCTTGACCAGTACCTCGCTCATTCCCGCCGCCAGCGCTTGCTGGTGATCTTCGCTCTGGGCACTGGCGGTGCATCCGATGATCGGTATCTTGCCCGGGGAGTCCTTGCGCGCGCGAATTGCACGGGCCAGGCTGAAGCCGTCCATCACCGGCATCATGCAGTCGCAGATGATCAGGTCTGGCGGGTGGCGCAACAGGGCTTCCAGGGCGCGGGCGCCGTTTTCCGCCGTATCTACCGCAATGCCTAGCCGCTCCAGCTGACGCTCCAGCAACAGCCGGTTAGGCGCATGGTCATCCACGATCAGCACGCGTATGCCGGCGGGGAACACGGAGATGTCGGGCGTGCCGGCAATCGAAGCGCTTTCCTGGGGCGGGGATGCCGAAACTTCGAGGTTCAGGCGCACCACCACCTTCGTGCCGAGGCCCGGCTCGCTCTCAAGCGAGATCTCGCCTCCCATCCCTCGCACCAGGTTTTGCGCGATCGAGAGGCCCAGGCCGGTGCCGCCGGTATTCGCGCGCTCGGGCGATTCCACCTGGGAGAAGGGGCGGAACAGTTTGCCGATTGCTCCGGGGGGAATGCCGATGCCGGTATCCTGGATGACGATGTGGAGCGCTTGCCAGGCGTCTCGCACAGTGGATCCGTCCAGCCGGATATCCACGCCGCCCTGCTCGGTAAAGCGGATGCTGTTGGAGACAAAGTTGCTGATGACCTGCTTGATGCGCAGGATATCCACCTTGTGCGCTTGCGCCACCGTATCGCCAACGCTGATGCTCAGGGACAGGCCTTTCTGCGAGGCTACCGGCCCGAACATCCGGGCGAGTTCGTGCAGGGCCTGGCGCAGACTGCCGGCGCGCGGCTGCAGCGTGAACTTGCCGGCCTCCATCTTGGAGAGGTCCAGGATGTCATCCAGCAGCGACAGCAGCGACGTGGCCGCGCCGTGCGCGGCGCCCAGCTGCTCCCGATCCGCGTGCGAGGCTTGCTGGCGCGCCAGCACCAACTCCAGCATCCCCAGGATGGCGTTCATGGGGGTGCGTATCTCGTGGCTGATCGAGGCGAGGAAGGTGGACTTGGCGCGGTTGGCCGCTTCGGCGCGGTTCTTGGCCGCGGCCAGTTCGGCCAGCATCTGCTGGCGCTCCGTCACATCGATCCACCCACCGACGATGCCGGCCGTGCCGCCATTGGCGCGGCGCAGCGGCACGACCCAGCTGATGACGCTGCGCTGCTCGTTGCCAATGGTCAGGCGCCGGTCGGCGCTGAACGGCAGGCCGGTCCGCAGTACGTCCCGGTAGACGTCCATCAGCTCGTCGTGGCGGATGTCGGGACTGATGGCGGCGGTGGCGAACGCCAGCTCCGTGCCGGCCAGCGCGCGCCGCGTCGTGCCAAGCACCGCTTCGTAAGCGGTATTGCAGGTGATCATGCGCAACTGGCTGTCGCGCAGGTAGATCGGCTGCGGAATCCCGTCGAGCACCGCGGTCTGGAATGCCACCTGGTCCTGCAAGGCGTGTTCGGCCGCGGTGCGTTGCGTCACCTGGCGCCGCAGCGAGGTCACCCACGCCAGAAAGAGCAGGCTGACCAGCAGCAGGGCAGCCGCGGCGCCCATCAGCCACGGCAGGAACTGGCGCCAGGCACGGGGCGAAGGCCTGACTTCCGTCCAGTGCGCGCGCATGGCGCCGAGATCGTGGGGGGGAATGCTCAGGATGGCCTTGTTGATGATGCCGAGCAATTCAGGATGCCGGTTGCTGACGCCCAAACCGACTTCCAGCGGAACCCCGCCAGTCGCGGCTGCGACCTTGAGGCGGCCAGCGTAGGTCTGCCTGAGCATTTGGCCGGCCATGAAGGCGTTGGCGATGGTGGCATCGGCACGGCCGGTGGCGACCATGCGGAATGCCTCCTCGTAGGAGTCGGTCTCGCGCTGGCTCACCGCATAGCGGGTGTGTACGAGGTCTTGGATACCATTGAACGGCGGCCCCGCAATGATCTTGTTGGCGAGGTCGGGCAGGCTCTTGATGCTGTCGTCACCGGCGCGGGTGACGACGACCCAGTTGCCGGAGAAGTAGGGCGCGCTAACCGAGAGACGGGCGGAGCTGGACTGAGGCTGGTTTACCGGCAGGATCGGCACGATGTCCAGGGTGCCATTCTCGATGGCGGTGGCAATGTCCGTGCCGCTGGCTGGCCAGTAAGGCACGAAGCGTAGCCCGGTGCGTTGCGCGATCAGTTGCAGCAGCTGTTCGGTGAGCCCGCCGAGGCGCCCCCTGGCTTCGGCAAACTGGAAGGGGACGAAGTCGCGCGACACCAGGTAGCGCACCTCCGGGTGGCCGGCAATCCAGGCGCGTTCGGCGCCGGAGAGATTGAGCTTGTCGGTGATATCGAACTCGAGCGAGCTGGCGATCCAGGCGGTTTCGATCTCGCGCTTGAGCGAGGCGGGCATGGCCGCCAGCGTCCGGTCGACGATCCGGCCCAGCGAGGGATCCGCCACGGCGAACGTGACGCCCGCTTGCGCCATTGGCGCGAAGTTGCGCGCGGTGAGTTCGTCGTACCGGTATTGCTCGACGAGATAGCCTGCGGCGGTAGCGTTGGTGACCACCACGAAGTCGGCATCGCGGGAGAGCTGGTCGAGCGCGCCCAGCAGGTTCTCGAAGGGTTGCAGCGGCGCGCCCGGGTAGGCCCGGTGAAGCGCGGCGGGCGAGACTTCGCCCGCCAGGTAGCCAATGGTGCGGTTGGCCTGGTTACGCGCCTTGTCCCTGCGAGACACCACTTCGATCAGGCGATGGTCATGGTACGGCGCGGTACGCAGGCCGGCGCCGGGGTCGTCCAGCGACGTGGTGATCAGGTCGACGGCGCCGTTGGCCAGCTGGCTGCGCGCCAGTTCGTGCGAGGGATAGCGAAGGATTTGCGCCGGTATGCCAAGCCGCGCGACCAGCACGGCGAGGTAATCCGCGGAGATCCCGCGGTAGTCCCCTTTCAGGTCGACGAGGTCGAAAGGCGGCAGGTAGTTGCCCACCACGGCTACCCGCAGGAGCTTGTGCTTGCGGCGCCATTCGGCCAGCTCCGCATCGTCGCCACGCCCTGCACCGGCTTGACCGGTGGGGGCGCCCGTACTGGGCGCATAGGACGAAGCCAGCCGCAGCTGGGGGCTCGGTTGCGGCGCGCGTGGCGGCTCGGCCGGCAGGGCAGCCAGCGCCGGCAAGCCGTGGCAAAGCGACAGCAATAGCACAAACAGCTGGCGGTGCCACCAGCGGGCGGGCACGCGCCGGATCCGGGTAGCCGAGCGGTCCGCCGGGTTCGGGGAGGTGCAGATGCACATATGGGAGTTCTCACGGAGGGGGGGTGAGCCGCAGCCTGCCGGTCCGCCGATGCGAGCGTTCGCTGCCTTGGGAGACGGCACGCGCCACAATGCGCGCGCATGCGGGATGCCTTGCCCGAATGTAAGCGTCGTGATGGCAGGCAACGTTGGGAAACGTCTGAAAAGACCTGTGGGAATTTCCGAATCCGCGCCAGCCGCGACCGCAGCATCTTTGTTCCCGGCTGCCATGGGCCGGATTAGCGCATTTAAGTGATCCTTAAATCTCATCCTAAAGAATGCGTGGAGTCTCTTGGGGCGAAGTTATCCATGCTCGATAGCAAAAGACAATGATTGTGTTTGTAATGATGAATTGTACAAATCACGTTGCGACGCGGAAAATCGGGTCTTCGCTGCAACACGCGGCCATCCACCCCCAGTCATCCAGGAGCTCATCCATGCTGCAATCCCGTGAAGGTCAACGCGTTCCCAATGTCACGTTCCGCGTCCGCGAGAACAATGAATGGAAGACCGTGACCACGGCCGACCTGTTCGAAGGCAAGACCGTCGCGCTGTTCTCGCTGCCCGGCGCATTCACCCCGACCTGCTCGTCCACACACCTGCCGCGCTACAACGAACTGGCGCCGGTGTTTGCCAAGCATGGCGTGGACGCGATCCTGTGCGTCTCGGTCAATGACACCTTTGTGATGAACGAATGGGCCAAGGACCAGGAATCGGAAAACATCGTGATGATTCCCGACGGCAACGGCGAATTCACCGAAGGCATGGGCATGCTGGTCGACAAGACCGACCTGGGCTTCGGCAAGCGCAGCTGGCGCTATTCGATGCTGGTCAAGGATGGCGTGGTCGACAAGATGTTCATCGAGCCGGAAGAGCCGGGCGACCCGTTCAAGGTATCGGACGCGGACACCATGCTCAACTACATCGCCCCGAATGCCAGGAAGCCCGACCAGGTAGTCGTGTTCTCCAAGGTTGGCTGCTCCTTCTGCGCCAAGGCCAAGCAGATGCTGTCGGACAACGGCTTCGACTACATCGACGTGCCGCTGGAGAACAAGATCCGCGGCAAGGTGCTGGGCGCGGTGTCCGGCAACATGACCGCGCCGCAGATCTTCATCAACGGCAAGCTGATTGGTGGGGCCGAAGCGCTTGAGACCTACCTCGTCCGCTAAGCCTGTCCAGACGCAATAACCGCTTCACCGCCGCAAGGCGCGGCGCCGGCATGGCCGGCAGCCGCGTCCCAGTCGGCGGACCGGATGGCAGTGCCGCGCGGTGCCATCCGGTCCGCTGATTGAAGCCGACTTCACCAGGAAACCCGACATGACCGCCACGCAGACCACGCAGACTACGCAGAAGCAGCAGACCGTTCAAACCATTCAGACCGACGTCGCCGTGATCGGCGCCGGCACCGCCGGCCTGGCTGCCTATCGCGCCGCCAGGGCGGCCGGCAAGCGCGCCGTCATCATCGAAGGCGGCCCTTATGGCACCACCTGCGCCCGCGTGGGTTGCATGCCTTCCAAGCTGCTGATCGCCGCGGCCGAGGCCGCCCACGAACTGCGTCACACGGCGCCCTTCGGCGTGCATGTGGATGGCGAGATCCGCATCGACGGGCGCGAAGTCATGGCCAGGGTCAAGCGCGAGCGCGACCGCTTTGTCGGTTTCGTGGTGCGCGGCGTGGATGGCATCCCCGCCGAGGACAAGCTGAGCGGCTATGCCCGCTTTATCGACAACACGGTGCTGCAGGTCGGCGAGCACACCACGGTGCGCGCCAGCCGCGTAGTGATCGCCACCGGCTCCAGCCCCATGGTTCCGCCGCCCTTCAAGGCGTTCGGCGATCGGCTGGTGGTCAACGACGATGTGTTCGCCTGGGACGACCTGCCGCGCCGCGTGGCCGTGTTCGGGCCTGGCGTGATCGGGCTCGAACTTGGCCAGGCGCTGTCCCGCCTGGGCGTGCAGGTGCGCGTGTTCGGCCTGCGCGGCGGCGTGGGGCCGCTGACAGACCCGGCCATCAAGGCCAATGCCGTTGCCACCTTCCGCGAGGAGTTCTACCTTGACCCGGACGCGAAGCTTGGCGAGATGCGGCGCGAGGGCGACGAAGCCGTGATCTCCTTCACGGACCTCGCGGGGAACACGGTGACCGAACGCTTCGACTACGTGCTTGCCGCCACCGGCCGCCAACCCAATGTGCGTGGCCTGGGCCTGGAGCATACCGGGCTGGAACTGGATGCGCGCGGCGTGCCGGTATTCGATCCAGCCACCCTGCAATGCGGCACGGCGCCGATCTTTATCGCCGGCGACGCCAACGACATCCTGCCGCTGCTGCACGAAGCCGCCGACGAGGGCAAGGCTGCCGGCGAGAATGCGGCAGCTTACCCCGCGGTGCGTCCGCTGGCGCGCCGCGCGCCGATCGGCGTGGTGTTCAGCGATCCGCAGATCGCCATGGTGGGCCAGCGCTATGCCGACCTGGCGCCGGGCAGCTTCGTGGTAGGCGAGGTGAGCTTTGAAGACCAGGGGCGCAGCCGCGTGATGCTGAAGAACCGCGGCCTGATGCACGTCTATGCCGACAAGCAAAGCGGGCGCTTCCTTGGCGCGGAGTGGACCGGCCCGCGCGCCGAGAACATCGCGCATTTGCTGGCCTGGGCTTATCAGCAATCGCTCACTATCGAGCAGATGCTTGCCATGCCGTACTACCACCCGGTGGTGGAAGAGGGCCTGCGCACCGCGCTGCGCGACGCGGCGGCAAAGCTGGCTGGCTGAACCGTAGCCCGCACTCACTTCGGTGCGGCGACGCCCCGTGGGATACCTTGCGGTGCCCGGCGGGGCGCCGTTGTTGCCATGCCTTCGCTGCGCTACCCCTGGGGCCCTGTCCGGCGGCCTTGCCTCCGTTCCCCCATTGACTGCGAGACTTTTCCGAGGTGATCCGCGCCAGCCAATGGCCCGGCCCGGTCGGGGCCGCGTAGCTGCCCGTTTTGTGGGCAGTCCGATAGGGTCCGCGTGCCAGAGCCATTTGCGGCGCTTGTTGACAGTGTTATCCACATAAAGTGTGGATAACACTGCGAGGCCGGGGGAGGCGAGGCACAAAATCCGGGCGTTTTGTCAAGCCCGGATTGCGGGTTTCTCAAGTTTCACGGGAGCGCGCCGGCGATGGCCGCCGATGGCGCCCCTGTGGCTCGCGCGGCTTGCGCGAAAATCGGCGAAACTCTCCTCCGGGCCTGGCCGGCATGATGCCGGCGGTGTTTCAGGCCATCCCGCCCACCCCAAACGCCTCTTCAAGGACCACCACGCCATGCCATTCCTCATCGAAACCTGGGACAAGCCGCAGCACCAGCAAGTCCGGCAGGCAGCCCGAGCCGGGCACCTGGCCTTCCTGGACGCCCAAAAGGCGTTGCTACTGGCGTGCGGGGCCAAGCTTGACGATGACGGCAGCGATGCGGGCGGCGGTTTCTATATCGTGGATGTCGACACCCGCGATGCGGCGCAGCAATTCATCGATGCCGATCCGTTCACGCAGGCCGGGCTCTTTGCCGAGGTGCGCATTACCCGCTGGCGCAAGGCCTATCTGGCAGGGAAGTGCTGCCTCTGACAGTCAGGCCACCGCCGGACAAGTGGCGCGGGGCCGCGCTCAGCCACCCCCCGCCATCCCCGGGGAATCCGGCGCACGCCGTTCCAGGTTGGTGTAGGCATCGGCCGCGATCAGTCCGAACAGGACGTGCGCGAACACGCTTTCCCACCCTCGCGCTTCGTCGAACCAGTTGAAGTAGCGGCCCAGGACATAGAAGTTCACCAGGTAGGCAAGCAGTCCGAACAGCGCGCCGACCATGGTTGCCATGCCGATGCTGGAGTCAAAGCGGAACGACGCGATGATCATGGCCAGGATCGTGGCCAGCACCACCGACAAGGCGAAGTGAACCACGCCCGCGGCCAGCACGATGGTCCAGCTGAACGCATCCGCCGATGCCAGCGCCTCCCGGCCGAGCATGATGGCCGCCACCATCTTCACCGTGCCCCATGCCCCCTGGTACAGCACGAAGCGCGCCGTCAACAGCTCCAGCACGACATACAGGGTACCTGCGATCAGGCCGGCAATCGCGGCCGCGCGCCAGTCCGGCGCGCGGCGCGCGAAATGGTGCGACTGCATATGCAAATGGAGTTCCATGAGAGGCTCCCGTTCACAAGCGGCCTGAAAATCAGGCCCTTGTGATAGTTCTAGCCCATTGACGGGAAATACCAAGCCCGGGCGCGCGCGGCGAGTCGCGCCGGCGCGGCATCGCAATATGATGCGTCGAGCACCCCTTCACTGGTGTCAGGCGTGCTTCTGGTACGTTCCCACCAGTTCCACCTGCGCCAGCACATGGCCATGCATGGCTTTCTCAAGCGTGGCCTTGGAGGCCTTGCCCAGATCGGGCAGTACCACATCCAGCGCATATAGCTTGAAGAAGTAGCGATGCCGCCCGATTGGCGGGCAGGGGCCACCGTAGCCCGTGCGGTGCCAGTCGTTCGCGCCTTCGCGGGTGCCCGCGGGCAAGCCGGCCGGCGCAATGCCGCCGGGAAGGCCGGCGCTGGCGGGCGGGATGTTGTACAGCACCCAGTGCACCCAGGTCATCCGGGGCGCGGCCGGGTCGGGCGCATCCGGGTCATCCACGATCAGGGCAAGGCTCACCGCGCCAGGGGGGATACCCGTCCAGGCGAGCGGCGGCGAAGTATCGGCACCTTCACACGTGTGGATGGCGGGAATCCCGCCGCCGTGCGGGAAGGCTTCGGATGTCAGCGTGAGGGACATGGCGCTCTCCTTGCGGGCCGCATGGGGCCCGGCTTGCGGTACGCACAGCAGCACAACGGACAGAACGGCAGTGACGACAGTGCGTCTTCGCATTCTGGGCTCCTTCTCTCTAGCCGTCACCCGCTGGTGGCCAGGATCCATGCCGGACCGGGCCGAAGCTGCTTCAGGAGACGGCGCGCGGTGCGAGTTGCAGCGTCAGTTCCCCGCCGCCATAGGTGGCCCGGACAGTACGTGCGCCATCCGCGACGGATACGTCGAACGGACGGGTCAGGGTGCCGGTGGTGACCACGGTGCCCTTGCGCAGGGTGACGCCGCGCTCCGCGGCGTGCGCCAGCAAGGCTTGCAGCGCTTCGAGCGGATAAATGGCATCATCGCCGGCCAGCGGCAGCGCGCAACGCTCGCCGTCGAGCGCTACTTCGGCGCTATCGCGGACGTCTTCCACGCTGGCGGGGTCGATCTTCCCGCCCAGCACCAGCGCGTGGAAGCCCACGTTGTCGGCGGCAAAGGCCGGCATGCCGACCACGACGCGGTCTTCATACCGGGACAGGACCACTTCGACGGCGACCTGCGCGCTCTCGATGAGCCCGGCCAGGTCGGCCGGCGCGAGCTCGCCCGGCAAGGGGGGCACATCGCGCGCCAGCCGCACCGCGATCTCGAATTCGATGGTGACCACCGCGCCTGCCGGGACGGGTACGGTATCCCCTGCGGCAAAGCAGCGCGATGCGCCAACCTGGCCCACCAGCGGACGCGCCAGCTTTGCGCGCCGCATGGCATTGGCGCTGCCGACCCCCAGCTTCCATCCCACCAGCGGATCGCCCAGGGCCGCCATGAACTGGTCCTGCACGTCATATCCGCTGGCCAGCGTGGCCGGCTTGGCCTCGGCGGGCAGGTCGCGGAATTGCACGCCGCTGCGCAAGGCGTCGGTCAGCAGCGTCGCCGCGGCGCCGGGATTGAAGGTTGCGCTCACAAGTTCTCCTGGATTCTGGTGATGGATTCGATCGGGCAAAGCATGGGCGGCCGACCGCCCATGCAGCGGGGCCGACAGCTTAACCCGGCGCGGGCCGCTTCAGAAGCGATGGCGCTCCGAAGTGCGCCCCACGATCGACGCGCCCGCGATCAGCTCCTTGAGCAGCGCCTGCGATGCCAGGCCGCTGGTGCGGTACGGATCGAGTTCACCGTGGGCGGAGTACTTCAGGATGGTGGCCATATTGACCTTGCCGGTATTGACCAGTCCCATCGCCCAGCCCGCGAATTCGCGTTCGAGGATTTCCTCGTAGTGCAGCAGCACAATGTCTTCGTGGCGCGCGTCCCTGACGAGTTGCTGGTACAGGCGCGAGACTTCGTTGCGGCCGCCTTCCAGCGCCTGCATGAAGATACCGTTGCCGTAGCACAGCACCCCGGTGACGCCGTGCTTGGGGTTGTTTGCGATGCTGGTAGCGACAATGGCGTCTACCAGCCCGGGATCGGCCGGCTTGCATGCGCGGCTGGCATAGAGCAGGCGTACGAGCATGATGTCTCCACGGGATAGGCGGGGTTTGCGTGCAGGGGCCCGGCGGCTTAGTCGCGGTGCCGGTTCAGCAAGGTCAGGAACTCGCGGCGCAGGCTGTCGTCCTTGAGGAAGGAGCCGCGCATCACGCTGTTGGTCATCTTGGCATCGGTATCGCGCACGCCGCGCCAGTGCATGCAGAAATGCTCGGCTTCCATGACGATGGCCAGTCCGTCCGGGCTCATCTTTTCCTGCAGGAGGTCGGCCACCTGGGTCACGGCTTCTTCCTGGATCTGCGGGCGGCACATGATCCATTCGGCCAGGCGCGCGTACTTCGACAAGCCGATCAGGTTGGAATGCTGGTTGGGCATCACGCCCACCCACAGCTTGCCGATGATCGGGCACAGGTGATGCGAGCAGGCGCTGCGCACGCGCAAGGGGCCCACGATCATCAGTTCGTTGATCCGCTCGGCGTTCGGGAATTCGGTCACGTTGGGCGGGTTGACGTAGCGGCCCGCGAAGATTTCCTTGAGGTACATCTTGGCCACGCGGCGCGCGGTCTCGCGGGTGTTGTGGTCCTGGTCGATATCGATCACCAGGCTGCGCAGCACCGCCTCCATGCGCGACTGCACTTCATCGAGCAATTCATCCATCTCGCCGGGTTCGACGTAGGCGGAGATATTGTCGTTGGCGTGGAAGCGCTCCTGCGCGGCCTGCAAACGCGATCGTATGCGGGACGACACACTACCCGCCGCCTGGTCCAGGTCCGGGTGGGGTGCTTGGTGGTCGGATTCCATATCGTGCGGTTCGTGGCTGTCGTTGAGGGATCGTTGCAGGATTGGCGAATGGTCTGGCATGGCCAGGCAGGGAGGCTTCCTCGTGTCCCGGGTTACCCGGGACCTGCCATTCGCTTTTTCGCTACAACCATATCCTACGCCAGCACCGGCCAACCTGGGTGCATTGCACGCAACAGCGGGATGGATGCGCAGGAGCGGGACACACGAACAATCGCCGCGCACCGATCTTGCGGGAGCCGGGGGTGCAGGCCGCGGCGCGGCGGCAAAGCTACAGCGCGGCCTGCATCACCGTGGCGGATGCCGGGCAGGTTTCGCGGGACAATGCCGTGTCCAGCAATTCAGGCGGCATGCAGGCGCGATCCACGCGCTCGAAACCCAGGCGAGCAAAATAACCGGCCGCCGTAGTGGTTTGCAGCACCACCGACTGCACGCCGCGCGTGCGTGCCTCGGCCAGCATCGCCGCCACCAGCAATTCTCCAAGCCCGGCCGAACGGGCGCGTTCGGCGACCGCCACCGAGCGCAGCAGGGCCACCTGCCCGTAGTTCTCCACGCCGGCACAGCCGAGCAGGCCCGCGTTGTCGCGCACAACCAGGAAATTGTCGATCTGCTCGGCTACGCCATCAACCGGCAAGTCGCAAGCCTGGAGCAGATCCTGTACTTCCTTACTGTCTTTTTCGTTTGCATAGTGCGGGCGCATGATGCCCTCCTGCCCTTCGGGCTGTTCTTCATATCTTAAGTTCTGACTGGCTTTACGGTGCCTAGGGATACTTCTTAAGTAGATTCGCGTACTGGACGTTCCGCGGCCCAGGTTTCATGCGCAAAGGCGGCACCCGGCCCGTCCGGGTTCAGGGATTACACTGATGCGCTATCGTGGTGAATTCGCGATAGCAGATGAATCTTTTCCCATTGGGCCATTGGGCCATTGGGCCAGTGGCTGGTGCATTCGATCCGTCACGTACGTTCACGCGCGGAAATCCACTACCATTCCCTGCAGGCAACGACACCCCCGCGCGCCGGGCGAGCTCGCATTCACTCCGGCAACCACCCTCCGTTTCAAGAGCGACATGTCATGGCCGATATACCCGCTCCACCTTCAGCTTCAGCTTCACCTTCCGCTTCACTGTTGCGCGCACGCAGCGCGGGCATCCTGAAGACCGATGAGCTTGGCAACCGGGCCGCCCGTTCTCCGGACTATGCCGCCGAATGCGTGGCCTTGCGCCGGCTGGCACGGGCGCTGGTGGCGTCCGACCTTGCCCTGCTTCAATCGCTGGCGGATTCGGCGCTGAAGTTTTGCGGCGCGGGCAGCGCGGGCATCAGCCTGCCCGAAGACGGTGGCGACGATAGGGAGAGCTTGTACTGGACCGCCACGGCCGGCCTGTGCGACAAGCTGGTCGGGCACGCCGTGCCTTGCGAAGATAGTCCGTCCGGCATTGCGCTGGAACTTGGCGGCCCGCAATTGCTTGCCTATCCGCAGCGCCATTTCGCCTGCTTGCCGGCCCTGGAGCCGGAGGTGGTCGAGGAACTGGTGGTGCCGATTCCCGGCGATGGCGAACCCTGGGGCACCATCTGGGTCATGTCGCATGAGCACGGGCGCGTGTTTGATGAGGAAGATGCGCGCCTGCTCGAAAGCCTGGCCAGTTTTGCCGGCGCGGTGCTCAGCATGTCGCGCAGCAAGGATGCCGCCATCGCGGAAGCAGCGCAGGCCAGGGCCGCGCGCGAAGCGCTGCAATTGTCCGACACGCGCAAGGACGAGTTCCTCGCCATGCTGGGGCATGAACTACGCAATCCGATCGCCGCTATCGACAGCGCGATCAAAGTGGCGCGGCGGCTCGCACAGGTGCAGCAGGCCGCCTCCGGCATGCTCGACATTGCCGAGCGCCAGATGCGCCAGCTCAAACGGCTTACCGACGATCTGCTCGATGCGTCCCGTATCAAGCAAGGCAAGGTACCGATCGTGCGCACCCACGGCAATGTGCAGGATATCGTGGCCGATGCCTTGTCGTCGGTGGCATCGGATATCGAATGGCACGGCAATACGCTGACCACGGACCTGCCCGCGGCACCGGTGACGGTCTATGCCGATACGGCGCGCCTCACGCAGGTGGTCACCAACCTGCTGTCCAATGCGATCAAGTACACGCCGCGCGGCGGCACCGTTGCCTTGTCGGTCCAGGCCGAAGCGTCGCCCCCCGGCGACGCGCCGGTAGCCGTTGCCGGCCAAGATCGTTTCGATACGCTGGTGATCACGGTCAAGGATGACGGCATCGGCATCGATCCGGCTTTCCTGCCAAACGTGCTGGACATGTTCAGCCAGCACGCAGCAGATGCCCAAGGTGGCGGACTCGGCGTCGGGCTGGCCATCGTCAGACGCATGGTTGAACTGCACAACGGCACGGTGACGGTGCACAGCGATGGCAAGGGCCTCGGCACCCTGGTGCAGGCGCGGCTGCCCGTGGTCTGCGCCGGTCCGGTCGAGGCCGGCGCCGCGCAGCCCGGCACCCTTCCGGCGCAGCGTATCCTGCTGGTTGACGACAACACCGAAGCTCTGCGCGCGCTGGGCATGTTGCTCGAACTCGACGGCCACGAAGTCAGGCTGGCGGCCAGCGGCGAGGACGCGCTGGATATCGCCGGCGGCTTTACGCCCGATGTGGCGCTGATCGATATCGGCCTGCCGGGTATCGACGGTTTCCAACTGGCGCAAAGCCTGCGCGCGCTTCCCGCGTTCGCGGGCACCCGCCTGGTGGCGCTGAGCGGCTACGCCTCCGAAGCCGACAAGGCGCGAGGCGCGGCGGCCGGCTTCGATTTCCACCTGGCCAAGCCGCTGGCGATGGACGCCCTGGCGAGTATCCTGTCACGTGGCTGATGAAGGGGCGCCGGTGTTTGTCGGGACCTTATTCGTCACAGATCTGTAGGACGGCACACCCGCCAAATCAGAGATCTCCCGACGGCAGTGTTGTGCCCACCACTCCATACTTGAGAAACGCCAACATCAGCTGCCGTCGATGCTTGCCTTCCTCTTGCTAACCCTCGCAGTAACCCTCGCAGGCCTCGGGGTGGTCGTTATCGTCATCTACCTGGCCAAGTAAGCGCGCAACCCCGGCCGTCCCGGCGTGGCCAGGAAAACGCCGGCCGCCGTGGCTCACGGCCATGCCTTGGCGCCGGCCAGCCGGCTTGCTCCCGGCAAGGCAAAAAGCCGCGCAAAACACTTGCCCCGCACCGTTTCACGCGATAAGCTTCGCCCTGTTTTGTATGCAAAATATGAACACAAAATAAATCTGAAAACATTCAGGAGACAAGCGCGATGGATCTGGCGCAACAGTACATTCCCAATTTGCTCAATGGCCTGGAGTGGTCCGGCTGCGCGCTGGCGATGAGCGGCTCTTTGCTGGTGGCCCTGCATAACAAGGCTTCTCGCTGGGGCTGGATCGCCTACCTGTGTTCCAACATTGTGTGGAGCGTGTTCGCCCTGGTGACCGGCACCTATGGCCTGTTCGTCCAGCAGCTGGGTTTTACCGCGACCAGTATCTACGGCCTCTATCGCCACGCGCAGTTCCATCGGCAGCAGGAGAGCCAGCCGGGCCACGGCCATATCACGGCGGATCCGGCCTGAGGCGAGGCATCGGCTAGCGTGCGTATTCGAACGAGCGCCGGGGACAGCGCGGTCAGAGCAGCAATGCCGCCAGCGCCGGCACCAGCGCCAGCGGCATCACCACCGCGCCGATGCGCAGGAACTGCAGCGTGCCGACCATCTGGCCCTCGCGCCGCAGCGCCGTCAGCCATAGCAGGGTCGCCAGCGAGCCGGTGACGGACAGATTGGGGCCAAGGTCGATGCCAATCAGCACCGCGTCGGTGACTTGCGCGGAGGCATGGCTGGCCGCCAGTGCCGACGAGGCGAACAGCCCGGCCGGCAGGTTGTTGACCACGTTGGACACCAGGGCCACCGTGCCGCCGGTCACCCATATGCTGGCCGCCGGAGACTGTTGCGACAGCGCCTGCACCAGTTGGGCGAGTTTCCCGATCAGGCCGGTCTGCTCCAGGCTGGCCACCAGCACGAACAGGCCCGCCACCAGCGGCAGCACGCCCCAGGAAATCTCGCGCAGCGCCGGCAGGCACAGGCCGGGGCGGCGCGCACAGACCAGCAGCAGCGTCGCCACGCCGGCCAGGCAGGTCGGCCACCCCAGGTCGGCGCCCAGCAACGATGCCACCAGCAGCACAAGGCCCATCGCCACAATGCCGACGGCGGTCAGTTTGGCCTCGATCGTCAGGGGCGGCACCGGCACGTCGGTCGCGATGCCCTCCTTCAGGGCGTGGCGCTGGGTCCAGTAAAGCGCGGCAAAGGTCGCGGCGATGGAGACGGCCGACGGCAAGGCAAAGCGCGCCAGCCAGTCCGGCAGCGTGGGCATGTGCGCCCCGAAGATGACGAGGTTGGCGGGATTCGAGATCGGCAGCACGAAGCTCGCTGCGTTGGCAATGAAGGCGCAACTGTAGAGATAGGGCAGGGGATGCCTGACCCTGGCGGCGCGAGTGGCGGCGAGGACAGCCGGCGTCAGCACCACCGCGGTGGCATCGTTGGACATGAACACGGTGACCAGCGTGCCGAAACCATAGACCAGCACGAAGAGCCGCCGCGCCGATCCCCCGGCCTGGCGCACCGCCACGGCCGCTACGTGGTCGAACAGCCCGGTCTTGCGCGCCAGTTCGGACGCCAGCATCATGCCGCCGAGAAACAGGTACACATCGTAGCCGCGTGCCACGGCGGCCAGCGCATCCGGTACCGCGAGCAGGCCCGTCACACACAGCAGCAGTGCGCCCGCGACGGCCCAGAAGGCCTCGGGCAGCCGGAAGGGCCGCATGATGACCCCAAGGGTGGTGGCCGCCGCCACTGCCCAGATCAGTGGGCCGCTGTAGGAGGAAATGTTCATCGGGCGCGTGCAGGCAGCAGGTGATTGTTCATGTTGTGGGCGGCATTCGTGCGCGGGGCAGCGCCCCGCGCGCGTCAGGTGCTGGGCTGCGACGGACGGGGCGTGGTCCCTGGCGGGAAGGGGGACGTGGATGCCCTGACAGGTTCCGCAGGTCCGGCGGCCGCGGGAGGGGTGGCCATCCCGACGGGCCCGGTTGCGGGATCGGGCTGTGCCGGCGGCGGGAAACCAAGCGCTGCGATGCCGTGGCTGCCATCCGCATACTCCGGATAAATCCAGTCGTCGCCACTGCGCACCAGGTTTTTCGGCGCCACGAATTCCGCCTCGGGCTGGCCGGCCAGCCGGCCTTCCATGTAGTTCGCCCAGATCGGCAGGGCCGTGGTGGCGCCGAATTCGTGCCGGCCCAGGCTGCGGTTGTCGTCGAAACCCATCCACGCCACCGTGACGATGCCCGAGGCATAGCCGGCAAACCAGCCGTCGACCGAATCGTTGGTGGTGCCGGTCTTGCCGGCCACATCCGCGCGCCGCAGGTAGCGCTGCAGCCCGGCGCCGGTGCCGCTGGTCACCACACTGTGCAGCAGGCTGTTCATCACATAGGCGTTGCGCTCGGGAATGACGCGGCGCGGCTGGGGCTCGCTGTCCGCAGTGAACAGCACATTGCCCGCACCGTCGCTGATGCGCTCGATCAGGTAAGGCTCGGTGCGGTAGCCCTCGTTGGCGAAGACGCCATAGGCGGCGGCGAGCCGCAGCGGCGTCGTGGTGCCGGTGCCCAGCGCCATCGGCAGGTAGCGCGGCAGGCGTTGCTCGGAGAAACCGAATCTGCCGGCGTAGTCCACCGCATAGGGAATACCGATGGCCTGCAGGGTGCGGATGGCCGGCAGGTTGCGCGACTCGGCCAGCGCCTGGCGCACGCTGACGGCACCCAGGAAGCGGCCATCGTCGTTGCCCGGTTGCCACCGCGACGAGCCTTCCAGCGGCGCGTCGTTGATCATCGTGGTGGCCGATACGCCGCGCTCCAGCGCGGCGGAGTAGATGAAGGGCTTGAAGGTCGAGCCCGGCTGGCGCAGCGCCTGCGTGGCATGGTTGAAGCGGCTGGTGGCAAAGTCCGCACCGCCGATCAGTGCCTCTATGGCCCCCGACCTGCTGTCCAGCGAAACCAGCGCGGCCTGCTGTCCGCGGGCGTTGCCGTGGCGCTTGCCGTACTGGTCGAGCCCTGCGTGCACGGACTCGTAGGCCAGGCTTTGCCTGACCGACGATACCGTGGTGTAGACATTCAGGCCGCGGGTATAGGCAGCTTCGCCGAAACGGTCGTAGGCAAGCTGCCGGGCCAGTTCCGCCACGTACTCGGCGTGGCCGCCGAAATGGCCGCCATTGGATCCCGCCACCTGCAGCCGTTCGGACCGCGCCGCCTGGTACTGATCGTGCGAGATCATGCCCAGCGCCTGCATCCGCCCCAGCACATATTGCTGGCGCAGCCTGGCGCGGGGAAAGTTGACTACCGGATTCATGGTCGACGGCGCCTTGGGCAAGCCCGCCAGCATCGCCGCTTCCGCCAGCGAGAGCGCTTCCAGCGGCTTGCCGAAATAGGTCTGGGCCGCGCTGCCGAAACCGTACGCATGTTCGCCCAGGTAGACCTGGTTCATGTACAGCTCGAGGATGCGGTCTTTCGGCAGGGCATGGTCGATCTTCCATGCCAGCAGGATTTCATACCACTTGCGCGCCAGCGTCTTCTCGCGCGACAGGTAGAAATTGCGCGCCACCTGCATGGTGATGGTGGAGGCGCCCTGGGCGTAGCCCTCGCCGATATTGGCGAGCGCGGCGCGGAAGACCCCGGGGATATCGACGCCGGCGTGCTGGTAGAACTGATCGTCTTCCGCCGCCAGCAAGGCATTGGACATCTGCCTGGGCATGCGATCCAGCGGCACGAATTCGCGGTGCTCGTTGCCGAACTCGCCGATCAGGACGTTGTCGCTGGTAAAGATCCGCAGCGGTACGTCGGGGCGGTAATCCCGCAGCGCTTCCACGTCGGGGAGTTGGCGCAGGCTCACCACGGCGGCGAACCCAACTAGCAAGGTGGAGGCTGCAGCCAGCGCTAAAGCGGCGCTTGCTGCCTTTACAACGACTCTTTTCATCCGCGCATTCTACCTTGGGGCAAAAACCGGGTAGCCGGCCACGCCATCCGGGGCTTCCGCCGCTGTCAGGCCGTCCCCATTGTCTTGTGAATCATCCGGTGCTGCCGGCCGGGTGCCGGGTTTGCCGACCTGCTGCGCGAATTGCGCCAGCGCGCGCCAGGTCTCGGCGCGCTCGATGATGGTGGAGTGGTCGGTGCCCGGCATCGTCTGCCGCGCCACCTGGCCGGGCCATGCCGCGATCAGGCGCTCCGAGCATTCGTGCGGTACCACCGCGTCGGTCTCGGCAAGCAGCACCTTGGTGCTCTGCACCACCTTCTTGCAGTGCGAAATCGAATCGAAGTGATGGCGCATCAACTGCCGCAGCGGTACCAGCGGGAAGCGCTTGCGCACGATCTCCAGCAGCGAGTCATAGGGCGTGATCAGCTGCAGGCTCTCGAAATCCTGCAGGTCCGCCAGCTGGATAGCCACGCCCGTGCCGAGGCTGCGGCCGACCACGTGCACGCGCGTGCCCGGGAACAGGCGGCGCAGGTGCAGCAGGAACTGGCTGGCATCCGCCACGGCGGCGGCTTCCGAGGGCTGGCCGTCCGAATGGCCCAGGCCGCGGTAGTCCATGGTGGCAAAGCCCACGAGCGGCGGCAGCCACTGGAGGTACTGCATGGTGTCCAGCACGTCCTCGCCGCGGCCGGGCAGGTAGAACAGCAGGTCGCGCGCCGTGTTCGTGTCCCGCACGGTTTCCCCGGTTTCCGTGTCCAGCACGCCTTGCGTGCCATAGACGTAGCCGCGCAGCAAGCCGCCCGGCACCTCGTGCGAATACGCGGTAATGCCATCGGGCAGTTCCCGCGGGGGGCGGCGGCGCGCGTCGAACAGCAGCCGGTCCTGGTTCAGCGCCAGGTAAGTCCAGTAGCAGGTAAAGCCGCCTGCGGTCAGCAGTACGGCGGTGAGCGCCTTGCGTGTGTGGGATGGCATGCTGGATTCGGAGGGTTTGTTCTGCCTGACTTCTCTGCTTCGCTTGACAGCGCAATGCGGGGCGTTTCGTGGTGGATCCCTGGCGATTTTCCGGGGCCACGGCATTCGACCCGGCTTGGCCCCCGCAAGTTCTTGTACGATACGCTTCACATCAACGGCGGCCGGTGCGGCCGCGCACGGAGCCAAAGGCATGACCGACCAGCACAACCAGAACGACGAACAAAAGCGCGCCGAGGAAGCGCAGGCGATGGACCGCGTAGTCAACGCAACGCGGCAGGTGCAGGTGGCATTTGCCGCGCTGCAGGGGCAGTTTGCGCCACAAGGCAGCGGCAAGCCGTCAAAGATGGCGCTGCAGACATTCGATGCCGCCTTGCAGGCGCTGGAAGATGCGCAAGCGGCATTCGACGAGGTCCTCAACGACCTGCTCGACGGCAAGCGCTGAGCCCGTCCGGCGCTCAGGGTGCCGGATAAGCCGCCACCTCGATCAGGTTGCCGTCCGGATCGCGGCAATACACCGAGGTCATCGGGCCGAGCGCGCCGGTGCGCTGCGCCGGCCCGGCCTCGATCGGCACGCGATGTGCCAGCCAGTGCGCGATCACGCTCTCCAGCGTGTTGCGCGTGATGAAGCAAAGGTCGTCGCTGCCGGCGGTGGGATGGGTGCCGGTGAACCAGGTCACGGTATCGGTGCCGATGGGGCGCAGGTTGATCTTCTGCTGGCCGAAGCGCACCGAGACCCGTTTGCCGGTGCGGGATTCGAAGTCCTCGCGCTGCATGCCAAGCACGCTCTCATACCACGCCGCGCTGGTTTCGACGTCCTTCACATTGAGGACGATATGGTCGAAACGGTCTATCACGATGCTCATCTTGCGCCTTTCAAGGGAGTGAAACGAGTCAGACGGGAACGGGGCGGGGCGCGATCGCGCGTGCCGGAAGCAGGTACTGTACACCCGACTTCTTCATCGCGCGTGCCCGTGGCGCCGGCGGCTTGTGATAATGTTCCGCGGCAAGGTCGCCACGCCGCCCGCCAGGCTGGCGCAGAGACGGCCTGACCCGGCCTGGCCGGGATCCAGAACAGGAGACAGGAGACCTGCCGCCATGAGCAGCACGCCAGCCAGCCACGCCGCGGCGTCGGACAACGATCCGGAGCGCCGCGCCCTGATTGCCCGCGCCCACGCGCGCTCCTCCGGCTTCGGCCTGGAAGCCGTGCATGCTGCGGACTGCCACCCGCTAGGGGGGCGCGCGCTGCACGAACTGGTTAGCGCCAACCAACTCCTCTACAAGCACGCGCTGCCGGTCATGGAAACCTTGCATGCGCAGATCGCCAACACCGAGAGCATGGTGCTGCTGACCGATAGCGGCGGTGTGATCCTGCACAGCCTGGGCGATGGCGATTTCGCCGACAGGGCCCGGCGCGTGGCGCTGGCGCCGGGCGTGTCGTGGGCGGAGTCGAGCAAGGGCACCAACGCGATCGGCACGGCGCTGGCCGAGGCCAGTCCCACGGTGATCCATGCCGATGAGCATTTCCTGCGCGCCAACCGCTCGCTGACCTGTTCCTGCGCGCCGATCGCCGGGCCGTCTGGCCAGGTCCTGGGCGCGCTGGACGTCAGCGGCGATCGTCGCGGCTTCCACAAGCACACCATGGCGCTGGTGCGGATGTCGGCGCAGATGATCGAGAATCACCTCTTCGCCACCCATTTCACCGACGCTGCGCTGGTGCGCTTCCATGCGCGGCCCGAGTTCGTCGGCACGCTGTTCGAAGGCATGGCGGCGTTCGCTGCCGACGGCACTTTTCTTGCGGCCAACCGCAGTGGCCTGTTCCAGCTGGGCTTGCCGCCCGATTCGCTGGAGCGCCACAGCTTCGCCGCCTTGTTCGGCATGCCGCTGGGTGTCGCGCTCAAGCAGGGCGAAGAGGCCTCCGGGCAGTTGCTGACGCTGACTTTGCCGAGTCGCGTGCTCGTGTTCGCGCGGATGGCATTGCTGGCGCAGCCCCGGCGCGTATCGCACACAGCGCCCGCTGCGCCCGCGGCACGCACATCCGCCGCCGGGCCGGCTTCGGCGCTGGCTGCCCTCGATACCGGCGACGCCCGCATGGCGGCCGTGCTGCAGCGGGTCGACAAGGTACGTGGGCGCGATATCCCAATCCTGGTGCTGGGGCGCACCGGCACCGGCAAGGAATGGCTGGCGCGCGCCATCCATCGCGACTCGCCGCGAGGCGCGGCGCCGTTCGTGGCTGTCAACTGCGCGTCCATCCCGGAGTCCCTGATCGAGGCCGAACTCTTCGGCTACGAGGACGGCGCGTTCACCGGCGCCCGGCGGCGAGGCAGCCCGGGCAAGCTGGTGCAGGCGCATGGCGGCACCTTGTTCCTCGACGAGATCGGCGACATGCCGCTGGCACAGCAGGTAAGGCTGATGCGCGTGCTGCAGGAGCGCGCGGTGACGCCGCTGGGGGGCGCCCGCGCGATACCGGTGGATCTGCGCATCATCTGCGCTACCCACCGCGACCTGCGCGCCATGATCGCTGCCGGTACGTTCCGCGAGGATCTGTACTACCGGATCAATGCGCTGGCGGTCACTTTGCCCGCGCTGCGCGACCGCACCGACCTGCCGGTCCTGGTGGAACGCATCCTGACGCAACAGCTTGCGCAGGCTGAGCATGCCGCGCATGGTGGAGGGCATCCAGGCCAGATCGCGGCGGACGTGCTGGCACGTTTCCAGCGGCATCCGTGGCCGGGCAACCTGCGCCAGATGGTCAACGTGCTGCGCACCGCGGCCATCATGGCCGAAGGCGAGGACGAGATCCGGGTGGAGCATTTGCCGGAAGATTTCGAGGACGACCTGGTGCCGGAGGCGCACGGCGACGCGCAGCGAGCGATGGACAGCGATGACAATTCGGCCGGCGTCGCACCGGTGCAGCCAGCCGACGCCCCCGAGCGCCTGCGCGATCGCGAAGCCGCCATGATCCGCCAGGCGCTGGCACGCCACGGCGGCAACATCAGCCTGGCCGCGCGCGAGCTGGGATTGTCCCGGAACACGATATACAGACGGCTGAAACGTGGCAGTTGAAGCATGGCCCGCCAGCCGTCCACACCGCCCCGTGATGCGAAGCGAGCCCCCCACGCGATGCGAAG